>NZ_JBFRFR010000013.1:0-137596 GCF_052114925.1 Bradyrhizobium sp. 2TAF36
GCGCCTCGTGGCCAATGGAAAGCCGAAGCTCGTTGCCCTGATCGCCGTCGCCCGCAAGCTGCTGACCATCCTCAATGTCATGATCAGGACGAAAACACCATGGCAACCCGCTTGACAGCGAACACAGTCGCTCACCCGTCTCGCCGCTGCGCGGCGAGCCACCCTCTCCCACAAGGGGAGAGGGTGAAGAAGCATCTCGCACTCGGGGCCATGTTTTCGACGTGCGGCTGTGCTATTGCAACCGCCATGCTCGACACCGTGCAACCTCGTCCGCAGCCGCAAGCCGGCGTGCCGCAAAACCATCTCGCCGAAGAGTTCGTCGAGACGCTGCGGCTGGCCGTGCCGATGATGCTGACGCAGCTCGGGCAGATCGCGATGATCACGACCGATCTCGCGCTGATCGGGCGGCTCGGCGAGGATGCGGTCGCGGCCGCCGCGCTGGCGCACACCGTCTATTTCGTCAGCTTCACCTTCGGGCTCGGATTGATGGCCGCGGTGTCGCCGCTGGCCGCGCAGGCGTTCGGCGCCGGCGACGTCAAGCGCATCCGCCGCTCCCTGCGCGCCGGCCTGTGGATCGCACTCCTGATCTCGCTGCCGATGATGGCCTCGCCGCTCTATGGCGAGCGCATCCTGCTGGCGCTCGGACAGGCGCCGCAATCGGCCGCGCTCGCGCAGCGCTATCTGAACGGGCTGGCCTGGGGCATCGCGCCGGCGCTGGGCTTCATCGCGTTGCGCAGCATGATGAGCGCGGTGAACCGGCCGCAGCCGCCGCTGTGGATCACCGTTGCAGCGATCCCCGCCAACGCGGCGCTGGTCTATTGCCTGATCCACGGCCTGTTCGGCCTGCCGGAGCTAGGCCTGTTCGGCGCGGGGCTTGCGACCACGCTCGTCAATCTCGGCACCTTCCTTGCCGTGCTCGCCATCGCCGCATGGCGAAAGCCGTTCGCGGACTACCGCCCGCTCGCTCATCTGTGGCGGATCGACTGGCCCCTGATGCGCCAGCTCATCGCGGTCGGCGCGCCGATCTCGTTTTCCCTGCTGCTGGAATATGGCCTGTTCTCGTCCGCCGCGCTGCTGATGGGATTGATCTCGACCACGGCGCTTGCCGCGCACCAAATCGCGCTCCAGGTCACGGCCGTGCTGTTCATGGTCCCACTTGGCATCGGCATGGCGGCGACGGTCCGTGTCGGCCATGCTTTCGGCCGCGACGACCCGGCCGCGGTGAGGCGCGCGGGCCTTGTCGCGGCGGTGCTTGGCGTAGCGTTGGTCTCGGCCCTGACCGTTGCCATCATCCTCGGCCGCTACGAGCTCGGACGGCTGTTCTTCGGGAGCAGCGAGGCCAGCGCGGCCACTGTCGAGCTGACGGCGACCCTGCTGCTGGTCGGCGCGACCTTCTTCATCGCCGACGGCCTCCAGACCATCATGGCCGGCGCGCTGCGCGGCATCAACGATACAAGGATGACGTTGCTGTTCGCGGCGATCGGCTATTGGTGCGTCGCCTTTCCCATCGCCTGGGTGCTGGCCTTCAATGCCGGGCTCGGCGCGGTCGGCGTCTGGATCGGGTTCTCGATCGGCACGTTCGTCTATGCCGGCCTCCTGATCTTGCGCTTCCGCATGCTGACGCGCAGACTGGCGGGATGATCGGGATCATGGAGCCGGTGCGATGACCCTGTCCGTGGACCTCTTCTACTCCTACCGCAGTCCTTTCAGCTATCTGGCGCTGCCGAAGACGCTCAAGCTCGTCGAAGAGTACGATCTCGCGGTGAATTTGCGGCCGGTCTATCCGCTCGCCGTCCGCGTGCCCGGCTTCTTCAAGAAGGCCAGCCCGAACTTCATTCGCTATGTGGTGCTCGACAGCACGCGCGTGGCGCAGCACGAGGGCATCCCGTTCCGCTTTCCGAGGCCCGATCCGATCGTGCAGGACAAGACGACGTTCGATGTTGCGGCCGAGCAGCCCTACATCCACCGCCTGACCCGGCTGGGCGCGATGGCGCAGCTCGAAGGCCGCTCGCTCGCATTCACTGACGCGATCGCGCGCGTGCTGTGGGACGGCTCGGTGGCGGGCTGGAACGAGGGCGATCATCTCGCGCGCGCCACTGAAGCGGCCGGCTTCGATCTCGCCGCGATGGATGAAGCGATCAGTGCCGACCCCGATCGCTACGAGCGGGTGATCACGGAGAACGAAAAGGACCACGCCGCCTCCGGTCATTGGGGCGTGCCGACCTTCGTGTTCGAGAACGAGCCGTTCTTCGGCCAGGACCGCATCGACCTGCTGGTCTGGCGCATGGTGGCCAAGGGCCTGAAAAGGCGTTGATCGTTATTTTAGACGCGTTTTCTTCACGCGAACCGCTATCCGCTTCGCTCGAAAACGCTCTTGCCGGCCGGCATGAACCGGTTTCCCTGAAACTGCGACTGAGACGTGGCGCCCCGATCCCGGCGGCGCGTTCGGAGGGTCGCATGTATCTGGCAAAGTTCTTCCACCGCGCGCCCGGCGATGACGATCGCGAATTGATGCTGGTCCCGGGCAGCGATCCCATGGTGATCGGCGTTCATATGAACTGGAAGGGCGAGCCCGACGCGAACGAATTCCTGCGCGAGGAATTTCCTGATATCGCCGGCGCCGCAGCGGCTTTCCGCCGCCATGTCGCCAAGCTGGTCGCGGCCGGCTATGTCGAGACGGATCATACCAACTACACGCTGCGCGACCTCGGGCCCAATCCGCGAGCCAAGCCGGACTGGCAGAAGGGGCTCGATGAGCTGATGATCCTGGCGCTCAGCGCGCCGATGGCCGAGCAGGCCGCGCAGCTCGACGCGCTCAAGGGCACGCCGGCCGAACATGAGCCGCTATATCTCTGGCACGCCGCTCGCCGCGGCAAGGTCGCCGGTGAAGATCTCGCACAGGCGGTGCGCTTTGCCGAACAGGCGCGCGATACGCTCGTTGCGCGGCGCGCTGCCGGGCAGCCGCATTATGCGTGGTCCATCTATGATAACGACCTCGAGGGGCGCATCCTGGAATTGTTGAGCGACGTCTATCTTCAGGCCGACAATCCCGAGGCATCACTGAAGACGATCGAGCATCTTTGCAAGACCGCCCCGAACCACACGCGCATCCTCAAGCGCGCCGAGCTGCTCTGCGGCTATTTTCCTGAGCGGCGGGAAGAGGCCTTCGACGACGCCTTTCAATGGTCGCGCTTCGGCGGCTATGAGGACATCATGGCGTTTCCCGGCTATGAGGACTACGAGGCCCAGCGCAAGGCGGGAACATCAAGCAAAGGCTGGCGCTGGAAACCCGGTACGCCGGCGAGCGAGGCGGACGTGAGCAAAGCGGAGCAGACGCTCGGCGTCCGCCTCCCCGATGACTATCGCAATTTCCTGCTGACGCGCGGCGAGACCGAATTGCTGGTGCGGCTGCCTGAATCATCGTCCGAGCTTCGCTTCTATGCGCCTGATGAACTCGCCACGCAGCTTCGCAATGTCCTGGACTTCATTGCCCACTCCGAGGACGAGCTCGAAGAGGCCTGCGCCTATTTCCGCCAGGAATACGGCGTCTCGCTGAGACACCTGGTGCCGGTTGCCGAGCCGTCGCAGCTCAGCCGCTGCCTGCTGCTCCATGTCGAGCCCGGCGAGCGCTATGGCCAGTGCTTTCAGTGGGACCATGACGGCGCGTGGGAGCTGGAGCAGCAGCAAGCGGGCCTCGATGTCGCGTTGAAGGCGCTGACCGACGGCATCGAGCGGCGCGACGCGACGCAGCTGGCGTTCTTCGATCTGTAGCCTCTTATTCTGACGCGTTTTCTTGACGCGAACCGGCAACCACTTCGCTCGAAAACGCTCTGGCTCACTCCGCCACGCGCGCGGACTTGTCGGTCGAGGCTTCCGACCATTCGCCGACGACGCGATCGAGATCGCAGAGGTTTTGGTGCATCTGCTCCAGCGAGAAGCCGATCGCGAAGAAGCGCTCGGCGGTGTCGCCGGGCTGGCCGCGGATCAGGCCGTCATGACGGACGGCGGCGACGGCCTCGGCATAATGCTGGAGCGCGACGTGGACCGGATGGATCGCCGGCGCACCGGCGCCCTCGCGCAAGGCAGCTGCGGCGGAGCGAAGGAATCGCGCGATCACGGTCGAGACTTCCGTCAGCGGGGCTGCAAGCCGCATCTGCACCTCGGCCGGCAGCGGCACCACCGTGGCACGGCCGATCATCACGACGTCATGGCGCAGCCGCAGCACCGTGCGCAGCAGCGGGCCGGTGTCGGGCCCGCTCGACAGTCGCACGGAGCGCTCACGCTCGGCTTCGGCGCCGATCGCGTTCATGCCCACCATTGCCGTGCCGATGCCGTCCTGGATCCGGTGCAGCGCGTCGTTGTCGCGGCCGCGCGTGAGCCCCGCGAGCAGTTCGGTGAAGGCATCCGCGATCAGTTCGAGCAGCGTGGCCGCGCTGGCGCGGATCTGCCGCACGGCGCGGGACGGCAGCACCAGGAATGAGACCAGCAGGCCAGTGATGGCGCCGACCCCGACCTCGCTGACGCGGTCGATCGCCGACGCCAGGGGATCGGAATGATGCATGGTCGGAACCAGCAGCACGATGATCGCCGTCACCGTGGCGGCGTTGAGGCTTGGGTTGATCGCAGCCACGAAGGCGAGCGGCGCGACCGCCAGCACCAGCAGCCCCAACAGGCCCACCTCGGTGGAATAAGGGATCAGGATCGCGATGGCGCCGCCATAGATGGCGCCGCCGATCGTGCCGAGCACGTAGTCGCGCGTCGCCTTCAGCGAGCGGCCGACGCTCATCTGGGTCACGATCAGCGAAGTCAGGACCGCCCAGAGCGGCAGCAACAGATGCAGCGCGGTGGCGATCGCATAGGCCGCCACCGCGGCCACCGTGACCCGGATCGCCAGCCCCAGCTGCGTCCGCCGTGATCGGATCCGGTCGAACATTTGTCTTGCGAGTGCCATCGTCGAATGTCCCGATCCGATCCTCTTGGAGCCTGCCAAAAGCATGGCTGATGCCCGCGGCCCCAAGGCCGCTTGAAAGGCCAAATCAGCCCGCCTAACTTGCGCGCCAAAACGAGGAAACACGATGGCTCACGAAACCGCAACGCTCGCCGCCTATGTCGTTAATCTGACATACCAGGATATTCCGGCGGAGGTGCTGGATCGCGTCAAGGTGCTGACGCTGGACTTCCTCGGCAGTGCTATCCGGGCCCGCAGCGAGGCGGAATCCACCCCCTCGATCCTGAAGATGCTGGAAGCGCTCGCGCTCGACACCAAGGGCGAGTCCACCGTGTTCGGCGACAGCAAGACCTGGACGCCGGCGGTCGCCGCCCTCCTCAACGGCGCGCTCGGCCATTCCCTCGACTTCGACGACACCCACGCCGATTCCTCGCTGCATCCGAGCGCGCCGGTGGTTCCGGCCGCCTTCGCCGTCGGCGAGATGGTCGGCGCCTCGGGCCGAGACGTGCTGACCGCGATCGTCGCGGGCTATGAGGTCTGCTGCCGGCTCGGCAACGCGCTCGACCCGACCTCGCATTACGCGCGCGGCTTCCATCCGACCGCGACCGCCGGCACCTATGGCGCGGCGGCCGCCGCCGGCAAACTGTTCGGCCTGTCTGAGCAGCAGATCATCGCCGCGTTCGGCGTCTCCGGCAGCCAGGCCGCGGGCTCGCTGCAATTCCTAGTCAACGGCGCGTGGAACAAGCGCTACCAGGTCGGCGCCGCCGCGATGAATGGCGTGATCGCCGCGACGCTGGCGCGCAACGATTTCGTCGGCGCGACGGAATCGGTCGAGGGCAAGCACGGCCTGCTCGCCGGCTACACCGACGATGCGCATCCCGACAAGGCGGTGGCCGAGCTCGGCAAGACCTATGAGACCATGAAGATCGGCGTCAAACCGTATCCGAGCTGCCGCTACACCCACGCGGCGATCGATGCGCTGATCGCGATGCGGCGCGAGCACAATCTGACGCCCGATCAGGTCAAGCGCGTCGAGATCGGTTTGCATCGGAACGGCATCACCTTGACCGGCGATGCCGCGACCAAGCGGCATCCGACCTCGATCGTCGGCGGCCAGTTCTCGATGTTCTTCACCGGCGCGCTCGCGCTCGACCAGGGCTCCTTCGGCTGGGACGATTACAACCGCCTGGGCGACGCCGCCATCGACGCGCTCGCCGACAAGTTCGACGTGGTGCAGGACGACCGGCTCGAGGTCGGCCGCACTCATCCGTTCGGCGCGCGCGTCAGCATCACGACGGACGATGGCGTGCATGAGCGGCTCTATGCCGACCCCTCGGGCGAGCCGACCTCGTTCCCCGATGCGCAGGCGATGCAGCAGAAGTTTCTGACGCTGGCGCGCCCAGTGTTGAACGCGCGCGCGGAGAAATTTGCCGACGCGATCATGACACTGGAGCGGTTCGACCGCGTGGCGAAGGCCACGGAGCTCGGGAGGTAGGAGATTCCCTCCGCGCAGACGGTGCACCCTCGCCCCTTGTGGGAGAGGGTGGATGCGCGAAGCGCAGCCGGGTGAGGGGTTCTCTCCGCGCGCGACTCTATAGCGGTCTAATTCGCGGATAGAGACCCCTCATCCGGCGCTTCGCGCCACCTTCTCCCACAAGGGGAGAAGGAAGAAGAGACCGCGCTCCGCTGCTGTCATCAATCCACCCCCGCCATTTTCCCCTTCTCGCGCGTGGCTGCCACCACATCCCGCACCAGATCGAACACGCCATCGGCTTCCGGTGGCCAGTTCGGCGAGCGGCCCAGCCGCACGATCACAAGCTGTTCCGAGGGAATGATGATCGTGTACTGCCCGATCGTGCCCTTGGCGAAGAAGGCATCGCGCGGCCAGCCGTGCTCCACGCGGAAATTCGCGCCAAAGCTGTCGCCCTGGTTGGTCCAGAAGCCGGCGCCGATGCCGACCCAGGCATTCGGCGTGGCTGACGCCGTGTAATTCACCCAGCCCTCGGGGAGGATACGCTTGCCGCCGGCGACGCCGTCATTGAGATAGAGCTGACCGAAGCGCGCCCAGTCGCGCGCGGAGGCCAGCATCTCGCTCGATCCCTCGATCGTGCCGGCACCGTCGAGCTGGAGCGTGACCTGGCGCATGCCGAGCGGCGCGAACAACTCACGGCGCGCGAAGCGCAGCGCGTCGGCGGGGTTGCCGCCGGCGGCGTTGCGGATCAGGTGCGCGAGCATGATGGTGTTGCCATCGTGATAATTCCACACCGTGCCCGGCGCGGTCGCAAGCGGCCTGCTCGCGGCATACGCGGCCATGTCGTCCTCCACGAATTTCATGCGATTGACCGGTTCGAAGGCGGAGCCAAGCGAAGCCTGCAGCGAGCTGCCGAGCGCGAGGCCCGCGGTGTGTCGCAGCAGCTGGTCGACGATGATGGCGCGGCGCGGATCATCCGGATTTGTCCACGCGGCGACCGGTGCGGGCCCGTCGAGCTTGAGCTTACCCTGGCGCACGAGAATGCCTGTTAGCGCCGAGATCACCGACTTCGTCATGGAGAAGCCGAGCAGCGGCGTCTCCGGCCCAACACCATCCGCATAGCGCTCGGCGATGACGCGGCCCGACTTCATGACGACGATGGCGCGGGTGCGGCGGGTGGGCGGCTGCGCGGGTTCGGTGAAGGCGCGATCGAGTGCGGCTGATAGCCCCTCGCTTTGCGGCGGCACGATTGAAGGTCCCGCGATCTCGGGGAGCAATGGGGGCTGTTTGTCATCCGCCGGCGGCGCGACATCGGCGATATCAGCGCCGTGCTCGAGCGTGCAGCCCAGCCCCTCGCGATAGACGGCATGGCTGCGGCCGAGGCCGAACAGCGTCACGGTGACGTCCTTGCGCACCCGGTCGATCCGGTAGTCCATCGCCCAGGTGATCAGACCCGTGCCGGGCATTGCGTCGGTGGTCTCGGTGAAGGTGCGCTGCGGATCGAGGCCGGAGACGAATGTCTCGGCGCAGAGGATGTCGGCGAGGAAGCCGGTGGCGACCTGCGGCGCGTTGCGCGCGCGAGCCGCGCCGAACGCGAGGCCGAGACAGGCGACGGCGGTGGTCAGGAGGATGATCTTGCGGCGGCGGGTCACGGGCTTTCTCCGGCTGGGGCGTGTGCCGGGAGGAAGCCGGAGCGGGCGGAGGAGTGCTCGCCGGWTTTGGAAAATGGACTGGCTGAAACTGAACCGGGCTGGTCGATTCTGGAATTTCGGCGTGATTGGAAAGGGTTAGAACTTACGCCGCACTCACCTTGAGCCGCCGGTATTCCGTCGGCGTCACGCCCGTCACCGCCTTGAAGGCGCGGTTGAAGGGACCGAGCGACTGGAAGCCGGCATCCATCGCGATGGTGATGACGGGGACCTCGGCCTGCGCGGGATCGGCGAGCGCGGCCTTGGCTTCCTCGATCCGGTGGTTGTTCAGGAACACATTGAAATTGCGGTAGCCGAGCCGCTGGTTGATCAGCCGGCGCAGCCTGTATTCGGGAATTTTCAGCCGGCCCGCCAGCACGCCGATGGTGATGTTCTCCTGCCGATAGATCCGCTCGTCCGCCATCAGCCGCATCAGGGCATCGATCAGCTTCTGGTCGGCGGCTTCATCGGTGGCTGTGGGATGGCTCAGAATGACCGCTGGCGTGACGCCCGTATTCGCCGGAAACAGGTCGGCACCATCGACGCGCATCATCGCGGTGGCGATGGCCGCGACGACGCAGGCCAGTACGCCGGCATTGATGGTGTTGGCGACATCGCCGACGTCGCTGCCGGCGACGGCAATCTGGAGCAGTGCGTTGAGTCCGCCATAGAGCGCGGCGGCGCAGACGATGAAGACGCGGGCACGCCGCCGGCGCTCGACCAGATCGGCCGGCCACGAGGCGATCGTCTGCCGCACCGCGAGCGCGATGAAGCCGAGCACGATCAGGTTCACCACGGTGACGGAGAACCGCACATGGCCGCCCGGCGCGATCCAGACGCACCCGGCGAAGCTGAACGCGGTCACCAGCGCCCAGATCAATCCATGCCACGAGCGCAGGCGAAATTCGTCGTCGAACAGCGCGCGCGTGAACAGCCAGAACACCACGATATTGCCGGTCGACAGTGCGATCAGCGGCGCATGCCAGGCCGGCACCAGCGACGTCACGCCGACCGAATAGCTCACCGCATGCGCGGCCGAGCCGAGCGCGAAGGCCGCGCCGAGCCGAGCCGCCAGCACGTTGCGGAAGTCCGAGAACAACGATGCCGCCAACACCAACAGCAGCGCCACGGCGCTGGCGCGAAAGGCAAGTTCGAGATTGGCAAGCAGCATCCGGTCGACCCGATCGCGCACGCACGCGCGTGACGCGAACCTAGTTCAGATCAAAGACCGATTCAATTTCGCCGGGTCCACGCGGCGCGCGACGTGATCCAGGCGTCAGCCGGTTTGCCGAACAGATCGATCTCGCGCTCCTTCCGGGCGCCCAGGCTGCGCGCCACGCCCTGCGACGGCGTATTCGTGCTCTCGATACAGTGCATGATCTCGTCGATCTCAAAGCTGTCGAACACCCAGTCGATCGACGCGCTGGTCGCTTCCACCGCATAACCTTTGCCGCGGAATTCCTTGGCGATGCCCCACCCGACCTCGAAGCCGGGCCAGCCCGGCGGGCACCACGGACCAACCCGCCCGATGTAGCTGCCGCTCGATTTCTCCTCGACCGCAAACATGCCGAAGCCGTGGAGCGCCCAGTGCCCGGAGATCACGGCCGCGTTACGCCAGCCGGCAATCTCGGTCGTGACCGGCTTGCCGTCGGCGGCGATGAATCGGGCGGTGCCGGGATCGGACAGCATCGCGGCGTTCGGCGCAATATCGCCCGCGCGCCATGGCCGCAGGATCAAATGTTCCGTCTCGATTCGGGGGCCTGTGACCTCGAGCAGCCTGGCGCCTGGCTTGAGCGGTGGGATCATCGGTCTTCTCCCGTTCCCGACATTGTTCTGTTACGATCATACCAGCAAGAAACAGGAGACCACCATGAGCTGGCAACCCTCGAACGATCCCGTGCTCGGCGATCCCATGTCCTGCGACGCACTCGATCTCGTCATCGTGCCACGCACCCGCGACCTCGGCGACGGATTCGTGGTGCGGCGCGCGCTGCCGCATGGCAGGCGGCAGATGGTCGGGCCCTTCATCTTCTTCGATCATTTCGGCCCGGTGCAGTTCGTCTCCGGCAAGGGCATGGACGTGCGGCCGCATCCGCATATCGGGCTTGCCACCGTCACCTATCTGTTCGACGGCTCGATCATGCATCGCGACAGCGAGGGCAACGTCCAGGAGATCGCGCCCGGCGCGATGAATCTGATGACCGCCGGCCGCGGCATCGCCCATTCCGAGCGTACGCCGGACGCGCAGCGCGCCTCGGGCCAGCAGATGCTCGGCCTGCAAAGCTGGATCGCGCTGCCGGCCGGATCCGAAGAGATCGCGCCGTCGTTCCAGCATTACGGCGCGGGCGATCTGCCGATGATTTCCGAGCGCGATTTCACCGCGCGGGTGATCGCGGGCTCCGCCTTCGGCATCACCTCGCCGGTGACGATGGTCTCGCCCTGGTTCTACACCGAGGTCACGGCGGTCGCGGGCGCCAGCGTGCCGCTCGACCCCGACCACGAGGAGCGCGCCATCTACGTCGTCGACGGCGAGGTCGAGATCGCGAACGAGCGTTATGAGGGGCCGCGGCTGCTGATCTTCCGGCCCGGCGACCGCATCACCGTGAAGGCGCTGAAGGCAACGCGCATGATGTTTCTCGGTGGCGATGCATTGGAAGGCCCGCGCCACATCTGGTGGAATTTCGTCTCCTCCAGCAAGGAGCGGATCGAGCAGGCCAAGCAGGACTGGAAAACCGGCCGCTTCGCCGCAGTTCCGCAGGAACATGAGTTCATTCCGCTGCCGGAATAGGCTATCCCGATTTAGGCCGTACCATCCAGTGCGGCCTGAATCTCCTGTCCGATGGACTTGTCTGCGAAGGCCCTGCCGATGACCGCCATGCTCTCCAGTGACCTGCCCCTGCCCAAGATCGGACGCGGCAAGGTGCGCGATATCTACGCCGTCGACGACGACCGGCTGCTGCTCGTCACCACCGACCGCATCAGCGCCTTCGACGTCGTGATGGGCGAGACCATCCCGATGAAGGGTGCGGTGCTGACCCAGATCAGCGCATTCTGGTTCAACGAGCTCGAAGGCGTGGTGCCGCATCACATGATCAGCGCCGACGCCGACGAGATCATTGCCGCCGTGCCGGCCTTGAAGCCGCATCGCGCCGAGATCCTCGGCCGCGCCATGCTGTCGCGCCGCACCACCGTCTTCCCGATCGAATGCGTGATCCGCGGCTATCTCTCGGGCTCCGCCTGGAAGGAATATGCCGCCAGCGGCACGCTGGCCGGCGAGAAGCTGAAGGCGGGCCTCGTCGAGAGCGAGAAGCTGGAGCCTTCGATCTTCAGCCCGGCGACCAAGGCCGAGACCGGCCATGACGAGAACATCACCATCGCGAAGATGCGCGAGGTCGTCGGCGACGAGGTCGCCTACACGCTCGAGAGCATGACGCGCGCGGTCTATACGCTCGGCGAGGAGCTCGCCCGCGAGCAGGGCATCATCATCGCCGACACCAAGTTCGAGTTTGGCCGCGACAAGGACGGCCGTATCATCCTGATCGACGAAGTCATGACGCCGGATTCTTCGCGGTTCTGGGCGGTCGATGCCTACAAGCCCGGCCAGCCGCAGGCGAGCTTCGACAAGCAGCCTTTGCGCGATTATCTCGACGTCGAGCGCCACGCCGGCCGCTGGAACGGCGACGCGCCGCCGCCCCCGCTGCCCGCCAGCGTCGTGGATGCAACCAGCAAGCGCTATCTCGAAGCCTACAGGCGCGTGACGGGGAAAGAGCTGAAGATTTAAGCCCGGCTGTTTCGTCTCGCTCCGTCATCGCCCGGCTTGACCGGGCGATCCAGTACTCCGAGACGCCTGTGATTCACCGAGAAGCCGCGGCGTACTGGATTCCCCGCTTTCGCGGGGAATGACAGCGGTGAGTGTGGAGGCTTCGTTTTTTCTGTCCATCATATGGTTGACCATTCACATGTCGTGAATGGAGATCCTCACCGCAAAACTGTCGGATATTTCACAGTTACAAGAATCCAGTTGCGCTAAGCCCGTACTCGTCTACGTCTCGGGACGGGACTTTTCAGGGGCGAGCGCAACGGCGTGACCGATCCAGCAATTATTTTCAATCCGGCTTCGCGATTCAATCCGGCCCTCAAGCGTGCGTTAAATGATATATTGGGCGGAACGGCGGCCAGCGTCCTGACCGTCACCTTCGGGCTGTCCTATTCGCTGCTGATCTTCGCCGGGCCGCTCTCGCCTTACCTGTCCTACGGAATCACGGCGACGTTCGTCAGTTCCACGGTGCTTGCGGTCGTCATCGGGCTCGGCAGCTCCCTGCCCTTCGCAATTGGTGCTCCCGACAGCTCGACCGCGGCGGTGACGGGAATTCTGGCGGCCTCGGTGGTCGAACGCCTCGAGACGGCGAACCTGTCGGCACCGCTGCTCTCGCCGGTTCTGATCACGCTCGGCCTGTCGACGGTGCTGACGGGATTGGTGCTGTGCGGATTGGGCCTGACGCGGCTGGGCCGCGCCATCCGCTACGTGCCCTATCCCGTCGTCGGCGGCTTCCTCGGCGCCACCGGACTTCTCATCGCCCTGGGCGCGGTGCGGGTGATCACCAACCACCCGCTCCAGTTCACGACGCTGCAGCACTTCACCAACGGCACCACATTGCTGGAGCTGGGCGCCGCCTGCGCGATGGCGCTGGTGCTGTATCTGACCTGGCATCGCTCGCGCAGCCCGTTCGGACTGCCGATCATCCTGGTGGGCGGCGTGCTCACGGCGCATCTGGCGTTCTGGATCACCGGCGTTTCATTCGATCACGCGCGCGTCCTGGGCTGGACGTTTCAGCCGCCGCCGCAGGCGGTCTTCGTGCTGCCCTGGCACACCGACGATCTCGCCCGCTATCCCTGGTTTGCCGTGCCGGACCTGCTCGGCAACGTGGTTGCCGTCATCTTCGTCACGGCCTCGAGCACCCTGTTCAACACCACCGGCATCGAGGTTGCCGTGCATCGCGAGGCCAATCTGGAGCGCGAGCTGAACGTCACCGGCGCCGCCAATATCCTGACCGGCATGCTGGGTGGCTACGCCGGCTGCAGCTCGATCAGCCGTTCGATCCTCAATTTCTCCAGCGGCGGCCGCGGGCGCTTGTCCGGCCTCACGGTCGCGGCGCTGTCCCTGCTGATGCTTGCCGTCGCGCCCGATCTGCTCGGCTTCATCCCGAAATTCGTCATCGGTGGCCTTCTGCTCTATCTCGGTGCCGACCAGCTCCACAAATGGATCATCGAGTCGCGCAAGCGGCTCTCGAAGCTCGAATATCTCTCCCTGATCGCCATCATCGCGATCATCGTCGCCTGGGGCTTCGTCCCGGGCATCCTGATCGGCGTGATCATCGGCTGCGCGACGTTTGCGTTCAGCGCCGCACGGGTGGAGTCAATCAAATACAGTTTCGACGGCTCGGAATATCGCTCCTCGCTCGACCGCTCGCGCGACGACCAGGACGTGCTGCTGGCCCATGGCGGCAACATCCAGGGCCTGAACTTGCAGAGCTATCTGTTCTTCGGCTCCGCCAACCGGCTCTACCAGCACGTCAAGCAGCTGCTCCAGGAGCGCCCGGAGTGCCGCTATCTGCTGTTCGACTTCAAGCTCGTCACCGGCGTCGACTCCTCGGCCGCCTACAGCTTCGCCCAGATCAAGCGCAGCGCGCATGATCTCGGCGTCGAGCTGATCCTGGTGCACCTGTCGGCGGCGGCCGAGAAGGTGCTGCGCTCCAGCGACTTCGTCGGCGAGGGCGTCACCATCATTCCCGAGCTCGATCATGCGCTGGAATGGTGCGAGAACGAGATCATCTCGCAGCATCAGGGGCGGGAGCAGGAAGAAGCCAGCCTGCGCGACTGGTTCACGGGGATACTCGACAGCGAGGCCGACGCCGACGCGCTGATCCACCGCTGCCAGCGCCTCGAGGTCGAGGCCGGCGACATCATCGTGCAGGCCGGCGACCCCGCCGATTCCATGCATTTCATCCTCGACGGCCGCGTCGGCATCATGGTCCCCGCCGACGACGACCGCACCACGCGCGTGCGCAGCCTGGGGCGCTATACCACGATCGGCGAGATGGGACTGGTGTCGAACACGCCGCGCAGCGCGACGATCCAGGCCGAGGTCGCCAGCGTGCTCTACGTGCTCAACACGCTCCAGTTCGACGCGATCAGGGACGAGGACCCCGCGCTCAGCCACAAGCTGCTGACCTATTTCGTGTCGGTCATGGCCGAGCGGCTGACGTTCGCGAACAGGACGATTGCGGTGTTGCGGCGGTGACTGGTCCGTCGCCCGGATGGAGCGGAGCGCAATCCGGGCTACACGCTATTGGTCCCGCGGATTTACAAATCCATGAAGCTGCCGAATGCGGTCACCGTCCAACACCGCCATGTCGACGCCTGTGGCGGCAGGTGTTGCGGCTCCGGGCGCAGCCAGCGTCCAGCCGAACAGGACCTAATCGTGATGCGCGTTCACGTGACCGGCGAGCGTGAAGCGGAGATCCGGAAGTCTCGCCTGCAAGGCTTGCACCAGGCGCTCGATCGCATCCTTTCCAGCCACCGAGTCATTCGGATCGATATAGACGCACGCGTCGCTGAAGACTCTGTCGATCAGCAACCGGCGCTTCCCGGCATCTCTCTCGTTCCAGACCGCGATGTAGTTCTGGACGAGATTGGTCACCTGTTCACTCATTTTGCTTCCTTCCCTGTCGCACCCATGTCTGCTACTTGCGAAAGTGTGTCGCGAACCATGGTGTCCAGACTGCTCGCGGTGACGCCCAGCAGTTTCTCTGTATCGCCGGCATCGAGCAAAAGCGGCTTTTCGAACAAATAGGCCATCTCGATCCCTTCGCTGAAGCCGATGCCTTCCAGCTCAGCCGGGGCGAGTCGCGACAGGCCAGGAGCGTCGATCTTCAGCGCGGCTGCGAATCTCCGTACCAGCTCGCGCACCGACGCCGACTGCGACGGCACGTGAAAGGCGCGGCCCCATTCTCCAGTGAAGCGCGACGCTGCAACCAGCGTCTTCGCCGTGTCCTTGGTGAAAGACCAGGCATGCGCGGCATCCGGATCGCCGAGGAAGGCAACCGGCTCGTTCCTAAGCAGCGACGGCAACGCCAGCAGGGAAAAATAGGCGACTGCGCCGTCGCCGAGATAATCGCTCGCCCGCACTTCAAGGGCGGGAACGCTCGATCGCAACGCACGCTGCCACATGATGTGCCGGGTCGTGCCCTTTCGGGTGGTCGGGTCCGGCTCCATGTTTGGCGTAAGAGGGCTCGCAGCCCCCGCGCCGTAGCCATAGACATTCCCAGCCACGAGCAGCCTGGCACCAACCTGCTCGGCCGCCTTGACCGTTCCGTCCATGATCGGAAAGAAGTCGGTCGGCCAACGATGATAGGCCGCCATCGCGCACATGAAGATCGCATCCGCGCCCTTGCTGAGTACCGCCAGCTGTGCGGCATCGGTGGCATCCGACGAAACCGTACGCACATCGCCGGCATTGAGCGATCCGGCATTCCTGCTGGTCAGGATGACACTGTGCCCTTCTTCCGCCAGAAGGCGCGCGGTTTCGCGCCCGACCGGGCCGGCTCCCACAATCACGTAGTGACTCACTTGGCATCCTCATTTGTCGGGAAACGACAGATGAGTTCTTTGACGCCGGCGCCGTTGAAAATCGCGCACGATCCGCCAAATATCGAACACGTTCCGCCAAGATCTGGAGCCTGACCCATGCGTGCGAGATCGAGTTCGGCGTCAACATCGGCCGGCGCCACCGCTGCGGCCAGGCGAACCGAGCCTGACGCCGTCGCGCTGGAGCCGATCGGCGATCACCGCATCATCATCCACCTCAGCCGGGCGACGCGCTCATTCTGTCTCGAGACCGGGGAACAGTTTCTACGTCAGGCCGGCGATATCGATGTGGTTCCGTCCGGCGCCATCGGCGGCTTCGTGGCTGAGACGCCCTACCAGTCGCTTCAGATCCGGCTCGCACCAGGCATGCTGGACCACGCAGCATCAAGGAGCCGACAATTGGCAGCCGCCCGGCTCACACATCATCATATGCTGCGGAATGACCGCATCGTTCTGCTTGGACAGGCTCTCGAAAGCGACGTGAAAGCGGGCTCGCCGAGCGGCCCGTTGTTTGCCGAAAACGTGGGAATGGCCCTGGCGGTCGAATTGATCAACCTGGCGAATGATCCGCCGGGAGAGGCCATCCGCCTCTCGAACGCGCAGCTCCAGAGAGTCCTCGCCTATATCGATGCAAATTTCGACCAGCCGCTCACAATCGACATTCTCAGCCGCGAGGCCGGCGTCAGCAGCTCGCATCTGCGGACCTGGTTCAAGGCGGCCATGGATGTCACGATTCATCGCTACATCCTGAGAAGGAGAGTGGAGCACGCGCGCCAGCTCCTCCTTCAAGGCGATCGCAAGCTAAGCGATGTTGCCCTCGAAGCGGGCTTTGCCCATCAATCTCATCTGGCCAAATGGATGCGACGCGAGCTCGGACGCAGTCCCAGCGAACTGCGTCGAAGCAAGGACTGATCGGCGACGGGCCTACACCCCCGCCATCATCACGTATTTGATCTCGACATATTCTTCCATGCCGTGACGCGATCCTTCGCGCCCGAGGCCGCTTTCCTTGACGCCGCCGAAGGGGGCGACTTCGGTCGTGATCAGGCCGGTGTTGACGCCGACCATGCCGGATTCCAGCGCCTCAGCGACGCGCCAGACGCGGCCGAGATCGCGGGAGTAGAAGTACGAAGCCAAGCCAAACGGCGAGGCGTTGCACATCGCGATCACGTCGGCCTCGTCCTTGAAGCGGATCACCGGGGCGAGCGGGCCGAAGGTTTCTTCCTGCGCCACCAGCGAGTCCGGCTTGACGTCGGCAAGCACGGTCGGCTCGAAGAAGGAGCGGCCGAGCTCGCTGCGCTTGCCGCCGGTGACGACCTTGGCGCCGCGCTTCACAGCGTCCGCGATGTGACGCTCGACCTTGTCAACCGCTTTCAAATTGATCAACGGGCCCTGCGTGACGCCGCTCTCGGTGCCATCGCCGATCTTCATCGCCGCGACCTTCTTCGACAGCTTCTGCACGAACTCGTCGTAGATCTTGTCCTGGGCGTAGATGCGGTTGGCGCAGACGCAGGTCTGACCCATGTTGCGGTATTTCGAGACGATCGCGCCTTCGACCGCGGCATCGATATCGGCATCGTCGAACACCACGAACGGCGCATTGCCGCCGAGCTCGAGGCCGAGCCGCTTCACGCCGATGGCGGCCTGCTGGTAGAGGATCTTGCCGACCGCGGTCGAGCCGGTGAAGCCGACGAAGCGCACCGCCGGATGCTCGCACAGCACCTTGCCGATCGGCGGCGCGTCACCGGTGATGATGTTGAGCACGCCCTTGGGCACGCCGGCCTTCTCGGCGAGCACGGCCAGCGCCAGCGCCGAGAGCGGCGTCTCGTTGGCGGGCTTCAACACCACGGTGCAGCCGGCCGCCAGCGCCGGCGAAACCTTGCGGGTAATCATCGAGTTCGGGAAATTCCACGGCGTGATCGCGCCGCAGACGCCGATCGGCTGCTTGATCGCGAGCAGGCGCGCATCGGGCCGCTGCGTCGGGATGGTCTCGCCATAGACGCGACGGGCTTCCTCGGCGAAGAACTCGATATAGGCGGCACCGATATCGACCTCGCCGAGCGCCTCGGAGAGCGGCTTGCCCTGCTCGGAGGTGAGGATCAGCGCGAGATCCTCGCGGTTGGCGATGATCAGCTCGAACCATTTGCGCAGGATGTTGGAGCGCTGCTTGGCGGTGTGCTTGGCCCAGGCCGGAAAGGCGCGCTCGGCGGCTTCGACCGCCTTGGTCGTCTCGTCCGCACCGAGCTGCGGAACTTTCGCGAGCTCGATGCCGGTCGCGGGATTGTTCACCGCGAAGACCGGCGAGCCGACCCAGGCGCCGTCGATGTAGCAGGCCTCCTTCAGCAACGACGGATCCTTCAACCGGTCGCGCAGATTGGACGTGGCTTGCGGGGCGCGTGCGGCGGCAGTCGGGGTCATGGCGTTACTCCTCGGGGCGCGATCGGATCGGCCCCGAATATAGGGACAGACGGCGCGCAATGCACCGTCCCGCAACGCACATCTGCTGGGAGTTAAAGTGGCAACGGCGCGGTTATGCCGCGCCACTCATATAGGTCTCGCGCCGGCCGATCATGCGCTCGGCGGCCGCCTTGGCGTCGGCCTTCGAGGACGTCGCGCACGTCCGGTATTCGAGATCGGGAACGTCGGAGGTGTCGCGGCGGCCGAACCAGGATTTCGAGCCCACCGGCAGCAGCGCCAGCGCCTGTGCCAGATTGTCGACGGCGCCGAACGAATAGAGCGCGCCGGTACCGGCGATCCGGACCTCGTAAATGCCAGGCGAAATCGGCGCCTCGAGATTGTCGCCCCGTCCGGGACGGGGATAGCGCTTCCATTCGCTCCAGGTCGAAATCATCTGAGGTCCCCCGCGGCCATGAACGACCGCCAATATTTGCATCAAGTCTTAACGTTGGCCGTCGATTGGCCGCGTGCGGAAACGCCGCAACGCACAAAATGTTTCAAGTGCTTCAAACACGTGAAACATATCGCCAGAGCCCATCCACGGTCACGGTGAGTTGCGGCCATCCACCGCAGATTGTGACGGAGTGTTGCAGTTCAGCGCTCTGCTGTCCTGCGCACGCCGCGGACCGTCAAGTCACGACATCGCGACCGGCGCGGGCATCTGGACGCGCTTGCCGCGCGGACCGTGCAGGAGGACAATCATTCGCTTCCAACAATAATCAAACCGGAGGAAACGCGTATGCAAAGCAAAGCCCAGATCGACGAGATCCTGCGCCAGAAGAGCGACGCCAAGGAGATTCCCGGCGTCGTCGCGATCGCCGCCAGCGGCAACGACGTGATCTATCAAGGCGCGTTCGGCAAGCGCGACCTGTCCAAGCCCGATGCGATGACTGACGACAGCGTGTTCTGGATCGCGTCGATGACGAAGGCGGTGACTTCAGCGGCCGCGATGCAGCTCGTCGAACAGGGCAAGCTGTCGCTGGATGCGCCGATCGGTTCGGTGCTGCCCGACCTCGCCAAGCCGCAGGTGCTCGAAGGTTTTGATGCCAAGGGCGAACCGAAGCTGCGGCCGGCGAAGGGCGCGATCACGCTGCGCCAGCTCATGACCCACACCGCTGGTTTTGCTTACAATGTGTGGAACGGCGATCTCGCGGTCTATCTGGAGAAGACCGGAACCCCGAACATCTTCTCCTGCCAGGACGTCGCGCTGAAGACGCCGATCATGTCTGATCCCGGTACGCGCTGGGAATACGGCATCAACATCGACTTCGTCGGCAAGGCAGTGGAAGCCGTGAGCGGCAAGCGGCTCGATGCCTATCTGCGCGACAATCTCTTCACTCCGCTCGGTATGAGCGACACCGGCTTCAAGATCACCGACAACATGCGCCAGCGGCTGGTCGCCACCCATGCTCGCGGCGAGGATGGATCGCTGGCGCCGATCCCGTTCGAGATCGAGCAGAATCCGGAATTTTGCATGGGCGGCGGCGGCCTTTACGGCACTGCCGGCGACTACATCAAGTTCACCCAGATGATCCTCAACAAGGGCCGCGGCAACGGCAACCAGGTGCTGAAGCCCGAGACGGTCGCGCTGATGGGCCAGAACCACATCGGCGATCTCACCATTGGCAAGATGACGACGGTTGCGCCCATGTACACTAACGATGTCGATCTCTTCCCCGACATCGTGAAGAAGTGGGGGCTGTCCTTCCTGATCAATACTGCCAAGACGCCGGAGGGCCGCAGCGCCGGCAGCCTCGCCTGGGCCGGTCTCGCCAACACCTATTTCTGGATCGACCCGGCGCGCGATGTTTCCGGCGTGATCCTGATGCAGGTGTTGCCGTTCGTCGACGCCAAGTGCATCGAGGCCTTCACGGGATTCGAGCGTGGCGTGTATGCCGGGCTCGATGCGGGCAGCGGGAAGAAGGCGGCCTAACCCCTTAGTATGAGGCGCGCGGCGTCGCGCGCCTTCGCTGCAATGGATAACCTCGTGCCAAGGCCATCGGCTTCAGGCACGAGGCAAGAGCTTTGAGGAGACGAGTTTGGCAGACAACCTGGCTGATAAAGCCGACAGCTATGTTTGCGGCATCTCGGACACGCCGCTGCTCGGCGAAACCATCGGCCGCAGCCTTGACCGCGCCGTGCGGCGCTGGGGCCATCGCGAGGCGCTGGTCTCGCCTAGCCACGGCGTGCGATGGACCTGGACCGAATTCGCCGAACGGGTCGACGCGCTCGCCGCCGGCTTTCTCGCGCTCGGCCTCGAACGGGGGCAGCGGATCGGCATCTGGTCGCTGAACCGGCCGGAATGGACGCTGACCCAGTTCGCCGCCGCCAAGGCCGGCCTGATCCTGGTGACGATCAATCCCGCCTACCGCTTGAGCGAGTTGGAGTTCGCGCTGCGCAAGGTCGGCTGCAAGGCGATCGTCACGGCGACCGTGTTCAAGACCAGTCATTACATTGAGATGCTCAACACGCTGCTGCCGGAACTCTCCGGCGCCAAGCCCGGAAAACTAAACGCCGCGCGACTGCCGGACTTGCGGATGGTGATCCAGATCGGTGGCCCCGCGGCATCAGGCACGATCCCGTTCGAAGAGATCGCTCGCATGGGCGGAGCGCAGCATCGCGAGCAGCTCACTGCACTCGGCGCTGCCTTGCAGTTCGACGATCCCGTCAACATCCAGTTCACCAGCGGCACCACGGGATCGCCCAAGGGCGTGACGCTGACGCATCACAATATCCTCAACAACGGCCATTTCACGGGACGTGCGATGCACCTGACCGAGCAGGATCGCATCTGCATTCCGGTGCCGCTCTATCACTGCTTCGGCATGGTGATGGGCAACCTCGCCTCCGTCACGCTCGGCACGACGATGGTATATCCCGGCGAGGGTTTCGATCCGCTCGCGACGCTGCGCGCGGTCGAGCAGGAAAAGTGCACGGCGCTGTACGGCGTGCCGACGATGTTCATCGCGGAGCTCGATCACCCTGAATTCCCAAAGTTCGACCTGACATCGCTGCGCACCGGCATCATGGCGGGCGCGCCCTGCCCGATCGAGGTGATGAAGCGCGTCAACACCGAGATGAACATGCGCGAGGTCACCATCGCCTACGGCATGACCGAGACCAGTCCGGTCAGCTTCCAGAGCGCGACGAACGACCCGCTCGAACGGCGCGTCTCGACCGTCGGGCGGATTCATCCGCATGTCGAGGTCAAGGTCGTCGATCTCGAGGGCAGGATCGTCAAGCGCGGCGAACGCGGCGAGCTCTGCACCCGCGGCTACAGCATCATGCTGGGCTATTGGGAGGAGAAGGAAAAGACGGCGGACGTGCTGGATGCCAATGGCTGGATGCACACTGGCGATCTCGCCACCATCGACGACGAGGGCTATTGCAACATCGTCGGCCGCATCAAGGATCTGGTGATCCGCGGCGGCGAGAACCTCTATCCGCGCGAGATCGAGGAATTCCTGTATCGCCACCCCAAGATTCAGGACGTGCAGATTTTTGGCGTGGCAGACACCCGCTATGGCGAGGAGCTCTGCGCCTGGATCCGCGTCAGGCCGGGCGAGACGCTGACGGCTGAAGAGGTTCGCGCGTTCTGCGACGGCCAGATCGCGCACAACAAGATCCCGCGCTATGTGGAGTTCGTCGACGAGTTTCCGATGACTGTGACCGGCAAGGTCCAGAAATTCGTGATGCGCGATGCGGTGGAGCAGCGGCTGGGATTGAAGGCGGCGAAGACGGCGTGAGCTGAGTGCTCTCGCCACAGCACGACTGTCATTCCCCGCGAAGGCGGGGAATCCAGTACGCCGCGGCTTCTCGATGAACCACTAAGGTCTCGGAGTACTGGGTCGCCCGGTCAAGCCGGGCGACGACAGCGGAGAATGAGGCGGCGTCGCCTTAAACCGTCAACCCGCGCTGCTGCGCCAGCTCCTTCAGCGACACCTGCGGGCGCGCGCCGATGTGCTGGATCACTTCGGCGGCCGCGAGTGCGCCGAGCTCGCCGCACTGCTTGTGCGCAAGGTTACGCGCGAGACCGTACAGGAAGCCGGCGGCGAAGAGATCACCGGCGCCGGTGGTGTCCACCAGCTTCGCGATCGGTGAGGCCGGCGCTGCGACGGCCTCGGTCGGCGTCACCACCACGCAGCCCTTCTCGCTGCGGGTGACCACGCCGAGACTGACGTCGTTGCGCAGCTGCTTCAGCGCGGTGTCGAAGTCCGAGGTCGTGTAGAGCGAATGCAGCTCGGATTCGTTGGCGAACACGATGTCGACGGTGCCGTTGCGCATCAGCCCGAGGAATTCGTCGCGATAGCGATCGACGCAGAACGAATCCGACAGCGTCAGCGCCACCTTGCGCTTGGCATCATGCGCGATCTGCGCCGCCTTGACGAAGGCGTCCTTGGCGTTCTTGGGGTCCCAGAGATAGCCTTCGAGATAGACGATGCCGGCAGACGCGATCTCGGCCGGATCGATGTCGGCGGGCGACAAATCCTGCGCGGCGCCGAGATAGGTGTTCATGGTGCGCTCGCCGTCGCCAGTGACCAGGATGTAGGAACAGCCGGTCGCAGGGCCGTCTTTCGCAGCGGGCGTATTGAAGGCGACGCCGGCGGCGCGGATGTCGTGGACATAGAGCTTGCCGATCTGGTCGTCCTTGACCTTGCCGACATAGGCCGCGCGTGCACCGAGGCTGCCGATGCCGACGATGGTGTTGGCGGCAGATCCTCCCGAGACTTCGGTCGCCGGGCCCATGTCCTTGTAGATGGCGGCGGCCCGCGCCTCGTCGATCAGGGACATGCTGCCCTTGGTCATGCCGTGCTTGCCCAAAAAGGCCTCGTCCGTCTTGACCAGCACGTCGAACAGCGCGTTGCCGATGCCGAGAACGTCATATTTCACGTCAGCCATTCACCTTGATCCTGTTTGCCGGATTGCGATACCCGCGGAAATCCGCTTCCTGTCGGTCTGAAATCTGGCTCGCGGCCTATCACGACCGGCCCCAAGCGGGCAAGCAACGGTATTATGTCGGCGCAATGATCCGCTCTTTCCTGACAGTTTCAACGGGAACACTGGCCTCGCGGCTGCTCGGCTTTGCCCGCGATTCCATGATTGCCGCTCTGTTGGGCACGGGCGCGGTGGCGGACGCGTTTCTGGCAGCGTTCCAGCTCGTCAATGTGGTGCGACGGCTGCTCAGTGAGGGGGCGCTGAACGCTGCCCTGATCCCGGCCTGGCTACGCGTCCGTGACCGTGATGGCGAAGCGGCCGCTTCCGCCTTCGCGGGACGCGTGCTCGGCACGGTCAGCGCGGCGCTGATCGCGATTTCGATCGTCATCGCGCTTGTGATGCCGCTGATCATCACCGTGATCGCGCCCGGATTTCTGGGTAGCGGCACGCTCGATCTCGCCGTCGCGAACGCGCGGCTGATGCTGCCCTATCTCGCCTTCGCCGGACCTGTCACCGTGCTGATGGGGCTGCTCAATGCCCAGGGGCGCTTTGCACTCACGGCATTCTCGCCGCTGCTGTTCAACATCGCGCTGATTGCGGCCATTGCGATGCTGCTCGTCTGGCATGCCGACGCCGGCTTCGCAGCATGGATGCTGGCGGCGACCGTCGGCGTCGCCGGACTGCTGCAATTGCTGATGCTGCTGTCGCAGCGAAGCGCGCGACTGGCGACGCCGCTGCGGATCAGCTTCGACCAGGAGATGCGCGGCTTTTTCGCCAAGGCAATCCCCGGCATGATCGCAAGCTCGGGCCCGCAATGGCTGATGGTCGCGGGCGCGATCATCGCCTCCGCCACGCCCTCCGCGGTCTCCTGGCTCTATTTCGCCAACCGCCTGATCGAGCTGCCGCTCGGCATCGTCGGTGTCGCCATGGGCACGGTGCTGGTGCCGGAGCTGACGCGCGCGGTGCGTAGCGGCGACCGTGACGCCGTGGCGCATGCGGAATCGCGCGCGCTGGAACTGGCGACCGGGCTGGCGCTGCCCGCGACGCTCGGCCTCGTCGTGCTGGCCGAACCGATCGTGCGACTGTTGTTCGAGCATGGCGCATTCAGCGCGGACGACAGTACGGCCACCGCGCATGCGCTGATGTGGCTGGCGCTGGGCCTGCCGGCGCATGTGCTGATCAAAGCGCTGTCGCCGGCCTACTATGCCCGCAGCGACACGATGACGCCGCTGCTGGCGACCGCCAAGGGCTTTGTGGTCGCGATCGCCCTCGCTGTCGTGCTCGGACACGTCCTTGGCGCGACCGGAATCGCCGCCAGCATCGCGGCCGGCGCCTGGAGCAGTGCGATCTCGCTGCTGCGGAAAGGCACCAGCGAGTTCGGCTTCTCGGTCGATGCGGCCGCCCGCAACCGGCTGCCGCGGATCGTGCTCGCCGCGGCTGCCATGGGCGCCCTGCTCTGGCTGACGACCGGCCTGTCGCCCGCCGAGGCGCACGGGCTGATCCGCTTCATCGTCCTGGGCCTGCAGATCGCGGCCGGAATCGCCGTCTATGGCGTGCTCCTGCAGGTCCTCGGCGCGGCCTCATGGCGCGAGGCGGCTAACGTGCTGAAGCGCCCGGCCCGGACCGAGTCCGAGGCGTGACGCCACCGAATTACCCTTGACGGGGCAGCGCCGCTGTTGGAAACGACGGCCGAATACCTTCCAGGAAGACTTACCATGGCATTCGTTGAACGGGTCTTTTCGGGCGTCCAGCCGACCGGCAATCTGCATCTCGGCAATTACCTCGGCGCGATCGTCAACTTCGTGAAGATGCAGGAAACCCACAACTGCATCTATTGCGTCGTCGACATGCACGCGATCACGCAAGGCGTGGACGTCTGGGGCGGACCAGTCGAGCTCGCGCGCAACACCCGCGAGGTCACCGCGGCGTTCATCGCGAGCGGCATCGATCCGAAGAAGCACATCGTGTTCAACCAGAGCCAGGTCTCCGGCCACGCCGAGCTCGCCTGGATCTTCAACTGCGTCGCGCGCATGGGCTGGCTGGGCCGCATGACCCAGTTCAAGGAGAAGGCCGGCAAGGACCGCGAGAACGCGTCCGTTGGCCTCTTCGACTATCCCGTGCTGATGGCCGCCGACATTCTGCTGTACCGCGCCACCCACGTTCCGGTCGGCGAGGACCAGAAGCAGCATCTCGAGCTCTCGCGCGACATCGCGCAGAAGTTCAACAACGACTTTGGTGACTCGATCCGCAGCCTCGGCGCCAATGACGGCCTGTTCTTCCCGCTGCCGGAACCGCTGATCACGGGACCGGCGACGCGCGTGATGAGCCTGCGCGACGGCACCAAGAAGATGTCGAAGTCGGACGCCTCCGACAATTCGCGCATCAATTTGACCGACGACGCCGACACCATCGCGCAGAAGGTGCGCAAGGCGAAGACCGACCCCGAGCCGCTGCCGTCAGAGGAAAAGGGCCTGGAAGCGCGCCCCGAGGCCGACAATCTCGTCGGTATCTTCGCCGCGCTCTCCGGCCGCTCCAAGGCCGACGTGCTCAGAGAATTCGGCGGCGGCCAGTTCTCCAGCTTCAAGAATGCGCTGGTGGATCTGTGCGTGACAAAACTCTCGCCGATCGCCGGCGAGATGAAGCGCCTCGTCGCCGACCCCGGCCATATCGACGCGATCCTGAACGATGGCGCCGACCGGGCCCGCGCCATCGCCGACGAGACCATGAAGCTCTCGAAGGACATCGTCGGCTTCATCCGCCGGCGCTGATTCCCCGCATTTGCGAGACCCGGCCGGCGCCCACTGCGCCGGCCGCTTCACCCAGCAAGCGACTTTGCTTCGAGCCGGGTCACAAGCCCAAATGCCTCGTGATCGTCGATGACACCGCCGAATGGGATCGCGCGGTCTACTATGCCAGCCGCTGGGCGATCCGCGCCGGCGGCGGCGTGGTGATGCTGCGCATCATCGAGCCCGAGCAGCAGAGTCAGGAATGGCTCGGGGTGGCCGAGATCATGCGCGCCGAGGCTCAGGAGGCGGCGGAAGCCGCGCTCGACCGCGCCGCCGGCCGCGCCAACGGCATCGCCGCGATCACGCCGGAGCGGGTGATCCGCGAAGGCGATGCAATGGAACAACTGCTCGCCGTGATCGACGAGGACCCTGACATCGCCATGCTGGTGCTCGCCGCCAATCCCGGCGCGGAGGGTCCGGGACCGCTGGTCTCGCTGCTGGTGCATGAACTGGGCACGTTCCCGGTGCCGGTGACGATCATCTCGGGCGCGCTGAGCGATGGAAGCGTGGATTCGCTGTCGTAGACGTCCCTATCTGGACTGCGGCCAACCAGATATCCGTCATGCCCGGGCTTGTCCCGGGCATCCACGTTCTTGGCGCCACGCAGCAAGGCGTGGATGGCCGGGTCAAGCCCGGCCATGACGGCGCGGGAATATTAAAGTGTCCTAACCCGCTGATATCGCAACGAAACGTCCTACCCACCCCTTGACCGTGCGTTCCCCGTCGCCATCTGCTACTGGATAGCTTGCGCGCCGGCCTTGAACCGGCGACGTCTGGAGAAAACCATGTTCATTCAAACCGAAGCCACCCCCAATCCCGCCACGCTGAAGTTCATTCCCGGCCGCGTCGTCGTCGACGGCGGCCCGATGGAATTTTCGAGCCGCGAATCGGCCACGCGCTCGCCGCTGGCCGAAAAGCTGTTCGACGTGCCCGGCGTCACCGGCGTGTTCTACGGATCGGATTTCATCACCGTGACCAAGGCGAACGGTGAATGGCAGCAGCTCAAGCCCGCGATCCTCGGCGCCATCATGGAGCACTACATGTCCGGCGCGCCGTTGCTCGCCGATGGCGCGGCTCCAAGCGATGCCGAGCTCGACGACGAGGATGAGTTCTTCGACGAGTCCGATGCCGAGACGGTCGACATGATCAAGGATCTGATCGAGACCCGCGTGCGGCCCGCGGTCGCCAATGACGGCGGCGACATCACCTTCCGCGGCTTCAAGGACGGCATCGTCTATCTCAACATGAAGGGCTCATGCGCCGGCTGCCCGTCGTCGACCGCGACGCTCCAGCACGGCATTCAGAATTTGCTGAAGCATTTCGTGCCCGACGTGGTCGAAGTCCGGCCGATGTAGGCGAAGTGCCGTAGGGTGGGCAAAGGCGCGCTTGCGCCGTGCCCACCATGCAATCATCGCGAAAAGAAGAGGTGGGCACGCTTCGCGTTGCCCACCCTACGAGATCTCTCCTACGCCGCCTGGCCGATGCTCGCCGCCTCTTCCGCGGCCTTGCGCATGCTCGCCGACATTTCGCTGGTGACGGTGCTCTGCTCCTCGACGGCGGCGGCCGTTGACGACACATATTCGCTGACGCCCTCGATCGCGCCCCGGATCGCCCCCAGCGCGGCGACCACGTCGACCGAGATGCCGTTCAGATTGCCGATCTCCTGCTCGATCCGGTCGGCGGCCTGCTTGGCCTGATTGGCGAGGTTCTTCACTTCAGATGCCACCACGGCAAAGCCGCGACCGGCCTCGCCGGCGCGCGCGGATTCGATGGTGGCGTTCAGCGCCAGCAGATTGATCTGACCGGTGATGCTGCCGATCAGCTGCACGATCATGCTCATCGACTCTGCCGCCTGAGTCAGCCGCTGCGCCTGATGGTCCGCCGCCTCGACCCGATCGACCGCGGTCGATGCGGTCTCGCGCGAGCGCGTCATTGCTTCGGCAATCTCGCGCACCGAGGCGTTGAGCTCCTCGGCGCCGGCGGCGACCGATTCCATCATGTCGCGCACCTTCTCGCTGCGCTTGCGCGCGATCACCTGGGCGGTGGTGTCGGAGGCGTATTTCACGACCTTGAACGGATTGCCGTTGAGGTCGCGGATCGGGTTGTAGGAGGCCTGAATCCAGACCTGCCGGCCGCCCTTGCCGATTCGCTGATATTCGCCGGACTGGAATTCACCGGCGTTCAGCCTGGCCCAGAAGGCCCGATAGGCTTCGCTGTCGCGCTCGTCAGTGCCCACGAACATGCTGTGATGCTTGCCGACGATCTCGGACAGCGTATAGCCGAGCGCGCCGAGGAAGTTTTCGTTGGCTGTCAAAACCTTGCCGTCCATGCTGAACTCGATCACGGCCTGCGACTTGCCGATCGCCTCGATCTGCCCGGCGAAATTCGCATTCGACAGCTTCTGCGCACTGACGTCGGTCGCGAACTTCACCACCTTGAACGGCTTGCCGGTCTCATCGAGGATCGGATTGTAGGAAGCGAGAATCCAGACCTCCTTGCCGCCCTTGCCGAAGCGCTTGTATTCGCCGGACTGGAATTCGCCGCGGCCGAGCTTGGCCCAGAATTCGCGATAGGCTGCGCTATCGCGCTCACCTGCCCCCACGAATATGCTGTGATGCTGCCCCTGGATCTCGTCGAGCCGATAGCCCACCGTGCTCAGGAAATTCTCGTTGGCGGTGATGATGGTGCCGTCGAGATTAAACTCGATCACCGCCTGGGCGCGGCCGATCGCGGAAATCTTGCCGGCATCTTCGAGGCTGCGGATCTTGCGCGCGGTGATGTCGGTCGCGAACTTGACGACCTTCACCGGTTTGCCGGCTTCGTCGATGATCGGATTATAGGACGCTTGGATCCAGATCTCGCGACCGCCCTTGCCGAGCCGCTTGTATTCGGCTGATTGATATTCGCCGCGGCCGAGCTGCGCCCAGAACTCGCGATAGGCCGCGCTGCCCCGCTCCTCCGGCATCACGAACATGCTGTGGTGCTTGCCGGCGATCTCGTCGAGCCGGTAGCCCATCGCGTCCAGGAAATTCTGGTTGGCCGTGATAATGGTGCCGTCGAGATTGAATTCGATGACCGCCTGCGACTTGCCGAGTGCAATGACCTGAGCCAAAGCCTCCCTAGCCGAAGAACCGCTTCGCCAAAAAGACATAAATGAACCCTTCCAAATGACCGAACAGGCGCGGCTTGATCTGCCAAAGCGCCCCGTCTGAGTCGTCGTTGACTCACTCTCCCGCCCGTTGACGGTGTCATTGGTTTGCTAATGATTACTTAAAATGCCAACATTTCAACCACTTAGCTATCTCTAAGGTTGCAAATTGATGCATCCGCATCGAAAATGGGGAGCGAAAATTTTGTCGCCTTCGCGTCCACGTAGAATTACGGGGCCGATCGTGCGCCGGTCGAGAAATCAAACTTGGACTGGTTCGACCGCGGCTCGACCGACTAAGCTGATTCGATGCTGATCCTTGCCATCGATACCGCGCTGGAAGCGTGCGCGGCTGCCGTTCTCGACACCGACGCCGGCCAGCTGCTTGCGGAGGAATCGCTTCTGATGAAGCGCGGCCACGCCGAAGCGCTGATGCCGATGATCGCGCGCGTGATGCAATCGGCCGATCTTGCCTTCACCTCGCTCGACCGCATCGCCGTCACCGTCGGCCCCGGAAGCTTCACGGGCCTGAGGGTCGGCATTTCGGCCGCGCGCGGCCTTGCGCTTGCGGCGAAGCGGCCCGCGGTCGGGCTGACGACGCTTTCGGCCTATGCCGCCACCGTCGTCGGCCAGAGCGGAACGGCGCCGGTGATCTCGGCGATCGATGCGCGGCACGATCACGTCTACTTCCAGATCGTAGCCGGCGACGGCAGCCCGCTGGTGCGGCCGAGCGTCGTGCCAATTGACGCGGCGATCGCGGCCTCGCAATTCGGTGCGCCGCATCTGGTCGGCAATGCCGCAAAGATCCTCGCCGGTCGCTGGCCGAAGGACGGTCCGCAACCCGTTGCGGTCGACGCGCAGCCCGCGCCCGACATCGGCTGGGTCGCCTGGCTCGGCGCCGCGGCCAATCCCGAAACCACGCCGGCGCGGCCGTTCTATCTGAAGGCGCCCGACGCAAAGCCGGCCGCACAGCCACCGCTCGCCGCACAAGCCGCAACCTCATGATGAGATGGCTTTCGGAATGGTGGCGCGGCGGCACGGCCGCCGTCGAGCCGGCCTCCACGCGCGACGCCGCGCGGCTGGCGCAGCTGCACGGACAATCCTTTGCCCACGGCTGGGGCGAAGGCGAGTTCGAGGGCATGATCGGCGAGCGCAACACGCTCGTGCACCGATTGCGGCTCGGCCGCAAGACAATCGGATTCGCGGTCTCGCGGATCGGCGCGGACGAAGCGGAAATCCTCTCCATCGCGGTCGACCAGGCTCACCGCGGCCGCGGGCTGTCCGGCACGCTGCTGATGACGCATCTCGGCCACCTCGCCGGGCGCGGCGTGCGCACAATATTTCTCGAGGTCGAGGAAAATAACCAGCCGGCGCGGCGGCTCTACGATCGGGCCGGATTCATGGTGGTCGGGCGTCGCGAACGCTACTATAAGCAGCCCAACGGGGAACAATTGAACGCACTTCTGATGCGACGTGACTTGTCGTAACATTGATGGCAGAAAGCGCCCCCGTCAGGCAGACACACTATGACTGGACTTAAACCTTCCTCCGCCTCCAAGGCGACCGGCATCGAGGCTCGCTGCGCCGCCACCGGCATGCGCATGACCGAGCAGCGCCGCGTCATCGCCCGCGTGCTGGCGGAATCGGTCGACCACCCCGACGTCGAGGAACTTTACCGGCGCTGCGTCGCCGTCGACGACAAGATCTCGATCTCGACCGTGTATCGCACCGTCAAGCTGTTCGAGGATGCCGGCATCATCGAGCGCCATGATTTCCGCGAGGGCCGCGCGCGCTACGAGACGATGCGCGACAGCCATCACGACCACCTCATCAATCTGCGCGACGGCAAGGTGATCGAGTTCACCTCCGAGGAGATCGAGAAGCTGCAGGCGGAGATCGCCCGCAAGCTCGGCTACAAGCTGGTCGACCATCGGCTCGAGCTCTATTGCGTTCCGCTCGACGACGACAAGCCGACGTCTTAAGTGGCATGATCTTGTCGGAAAACCGCTCCACACTTTTCCGGATCATGCCCTCGTGCCTATAGATCTCATCATCTTCGATTGCGACGGCGTGCTCGTGGACAGCGAGGTGATCTCCTGTCGCGCACATGCCGATGTGCTCACGCGGCACGGCTATCCCATCACCTCGGAGCAAGTGCTGGTCCGCTTCCTCGGCGTATCCGAGAAAGACGCGCGGCGGATGGTCGAACAGGAAATCGGCCACAACCTCCCCGACGATCTTGAGAGCCAAGTGAATGCGGCCACGCTGCAATTTTACGCCAGCGATTTGCAGCCGATCACCCACGTGGCCGCGGCGATTGCCGCAATCGATTTGCCGAAATGCGTTGCATCGAGCGGCACGCCGGAGAAGATCCATCACGGCCTGACATGCGCCGGGCTCTACGACCTGCTCGCCCCGAACATCTTTTCCGCAAGCCAGGTCGCACGCGGCAAGCCCGCACCCGATCTGTTCCTGTTTGCCGCCGAACGGATGAAAGCCGCGCCTGAACGGTGCGTCGTGATCGAGGACAGCGTCCCCGGAGTGACCGGCGCGCATGCCGCAGGGATGAGCGTGCTGGGCTTTCACGGCGGCAGCCATTGCCCGCCGGGTCACGCCGAGAGGCTGCGTGCCGCAGGCGCCGGATTGACGTTCGACGATATGCGGCACTTGCCGGAGCTGGTCCGGCGGGTCGCGGGGAACACCCTGGCGGGCTGATTTCGGCCTCGTCGTCATTCCCAGGCACGCGCAACCCGCGTGAACCCGGAATCTCGCGCCAAAACCTCTGAATTCCAGGTTCTCCCGCTTTGCGGGCGCCCCGGAATGACCCCGCGGGGTGTCAATCGCTGGATTTTCGTCCCTCCAGCCTATATCTGAGGGGCGTCCTCCACCTCAATTCCGGGTTCCATGACGCCGCCGCGCAAGCTGCACATCAAATCATATGGCTGCCAGATGAATGTCTACGATGCCCAGCGCATGGTGGACACGCTGGCTCCGGAAGGATTCGTGGAGACGGCCAACGCGGAGGATGCCGACCTCGTCATCCTCAACACCTGCCATATCCGCGAGAAGGCCTCCGAAAAGGTCTATTCCGAGCTTGGCCGGCTGCGGGTCGCCAAGGAAGAGGCCGCGCGCGGGGGCCGGGCGATGCAGATCGCGGTGGCGGGCTGCGTGGCGCAGGCCGAAGGTGGGGAGATCACGCGCCGTGCGCCGGTGGTTGACGTCGTGGTCGGCCCGCAGAGCTATCATCACCTTCCGGAGCTTCTGAAGCGTGCGCGCGACGAAGGCCGTGCGATCGAGACCGAGTTTCCTGCAGCCGACAAGTTCGGCTTCCTGGCCCAGCCAAAGCCCGATGCGATCCGCGCGCGCGGCATTTCCGCTTTCGTCACGGTGCAGGAAGGCTGCGACAAGTTCTGCACCTTCTGCGTCGTGCCCTATACGCGGGGCTCGGAAGTGTCGCGCCCCGTCGCGAAGATCGTCGATGACGTGAAGCGGCTGGCCGACAACGGCGTGCGCGAGCTCACGCTGATCGGTCAGAACGTCAACGCCTATCACGGCGAGGGACCGGACGGAAAAGCCTGGCCGCTCGGCCGATTGCTCGAACATCTCGCGAAGATTCCGGGCATCGCACGGCTGCGCTATTCGACCAGCCATCCCCGCGATGTCGATGACAGTTTGATTGCAGCCCATCGCGATCTCGGCGAGCTGATGCCGTTCGTGCACCTGCCGGTGCAGTCGGGTTCGGACCGGATTCTCGCCGCCATGAACCGGAAACATACCGCCGATGATTATCGGCGTGTCATCGACCGTTTCCGGTCAGCGCGCCAAGACATTGCTTTTTCATCAGATTTTATCGTGGGATTCCCCGGCGAAAGCGAGCAAGATTTTCTCGCCACCCTCGCGCTTGTCACGCAAATCGGCTACGCTGCCGCATATTCGTTCAAATACTCCGCCCGGCCGGGAACGCCGGCCGCGGATATGCAGGAGACGGTGTCCCCCGCCGAGATGGACCAGCGATTGGAGCGGCTCCAGGAACTGATCGACAGCCAGCAATCGGCCTTCAACAAGGCCGCGATTGGCTCAACGGTCGATGTGCTGTTCGAGCGTCCGGCCCGCAAGGAGGGCCAGATCGTCGGCCGCACTGCCTTCCTCCAGCCTGCGCATGTGATGGCCTCGCCCGACATCATCGGACAGATCCTGCCGGTCCGGATCGACAGCCTCGAACGCTATAGTTTCCTCGGTGAGCTCGTGACGCCGCGTAACGCGCGCGAGCCCGCTTTATCGCAAGCCATTGGAGCCTGAACCCTTGCCAAAAAGCGCATCGGATTCGTCTTCGTTCGCTCCCAGCCGCAAATTTGACCGCGACATGCAAGTTCCGCCCGAGACCCAGGTCGTCATCGACTTCGACGACAACCGCGCCGCATCCGCGCTGGTCGGCCCCTACGGCCAGCATCTCGCTCAGATCGAGCGGCGGCTCGGCGTCGTGGTCGACTCCAAGGGCAACCACATCACCATCGGCGGCACGCGTGACGGCTGCGACGCCGCGCGCCGCGTGCTGGAGACACTCTACGCGCAGGCCGTGAAGGGGCAGGATCTCGACCAGGGCGAAGTCGAAGGCGCGATCCGCGCCGTGATCGCACAGGGCTCGCTGTTCGAATTCGACGCCAAATCGGCCAAATCCACCTTCGACAGCATCAATTTGCGCAAGCGCCCGGTGCGCGCACGCACCGCCGCGCAGGATTCCTACATCCGCGCGCTGAAGCGCCACGAGCTGGTGTTCGGCATCGGCCCCGCCGGCACCGGCAAGACCTGGCTCGCGGTCGCGCATGCCGCGCAGCTGTTCGAGCGCAAGGAAGTCGACAAGATCATCCTGTCGCGTCCGGCGGTCGAGGCCGGCGAGCGGCTTGGCTTTTTGCCCGGCGATCTCCGCGAGAAGGTCGATCCGTATCTCCGTCCGATCTACGACGCGCTTTACGACCTCATGGACGCGCGCATCGTCGAGCGGGCGCTCCAGACCGGCGAGATCGAGATCGCGCCGCTCGCCTTCATGCGCGGCCGCACGCTGACCAACGCCGCGATCATCCTGGACGAGGCGCAGAACACTACGTCGATGCAGATGAAGATGTTCTTGACCCGTCTCGGCGAGAACAGCCGCATGATCGTGACCGGCGATCCCTCGCAGATCGACCTGCCGAACGGCCAGACTTCGGGCCTTGCGGAAGCGACGCGCCTGCTGGGCGGCGTCGAAGGTATTGCACAAGTTCATTTCAAAGCCGAGGACGTGATCCGCCACGAGCTCGTGGCACGAATCGTCTCTGCCTATGAGGGGCAGCCGCAGCGGCCGGCCGCCGGTAAATCCTGACGAGACAACAGCCGGACCATATGGGCGCGGACGCAGGCGCCTTTTCGTTCCGAACAAAGACAATGTCACATCCAAACCTTCCCATGACCGAGGTCCTCGTCGTTGCCGATTGCTGGCAGCGCGAGCCCGATTCCGAAGCGGTGATCCAGCGTGCGGTGGCGGCCGCCGCCGAGAGTGTCGACGAGGACGTTGCCGACGCCGAAGTGGCCGTGATGCTGACCGATGATGCCGGCATCCGCACGCTCAACAGCAACTGGCGCGGCATCGACAAGCCGACCAACGTGCTGTCGTTCCCCGCGCTCCAGCCGGAGGGCGAGTGGAAGGAAGGCGATGCGCCGCGCATGCTCGGCGACATCGCGATCGCCTACGAGACCATGCGGCGCGAGGCGGACGAGGAACAGAAGCCGTTCGATCATCATTTGAGCCATCTCGCCGTGCATGGTTTCCTGCACCTGGTCGGCTACGACCACGGGAACGATGGCGACGCGGAGGAGATGGAAGCGCTCGAACGAGAGATCCTGTCTCATCTCGGCATACCCGATCCCTATGCAGACCGCCCGGGGACGCATTGAGATGCCCGATTCCGACCCTATTCACGACAATCCGCGCAATACCGCCAATTTGCCGGTCGTGGTGACATCAGGCGAGGTGATGCGGCCGACCGCGGAAGGCTGGCTGCTGCGTGCCATTCGCACCCTGTTCGGCTGGAAGGCGGGATCGGTGCGCGACGATCTCCAGGTCGTGCTCGATGCCACGACGCCCGACGACACCGGCTTCTCGACCGTCGAGCGCACCATGTTGCGCAACATCCTCGGTCTGCACGAGCGCCGCATCGCCGACGTCATGGTGCATCGTGCCGACATCATCGCGGTGAAGCGCGACATCCCGCTCGGCGAGTTGATGGACCGCTTCGAGAGCGCCGGTCATTCGCGCCTCGTCGTCTACAACGAGACGCTGGACGACCCCGTCGGCATCGTCCACATCCGTGATCTGCTCGCTTTCATGACCGCGCGCGCACGGGTGTCCGAGGCCACGAAAACCAAGCGCAAGAAGCCGCTGCCGGCCGGCCTCGACCTGCGTACGGTCGACCTGGCGTTACCGCTGCAGGATGCGCGCATCATCCGCAAGCTGCTCTACGTGCCGCCGTCAATGCGGGCGATCGACCTGCTGGCGCAGATGCAGGCCACGCGCATTCATCTGGCGCTGGTGGTCGACGAATATGGCGGCAGCGACGGACTGGTTTCGCTCGAGGACATCGTCGAGCAGATCGTCGGCGAGATCGACGACGAGCATGACAGCGACGAGCCGCCCTCGATCGTGCGCCTGCCCGACAACGCCTTCATTGCAGACGCCCGCGCCAGCCTCGACGACGTCCGCACGGTGATCGGCGAGGATTTCGTCACCGGCGAGGCGGGTGAGGAAGTCGAGACGCTCGGCGGCTATCTCGTCAGCTTCGTCGGGCGCCTGCCGGTGCGCGGCGAGGTGATCTCCGGCCCCGGCCATTACGAGATCGAGGTGCTCGATGCCGATCCGCGCCGCGTCAAGCGGCTGCGCATCTCGACACGGAAGGAGCGTCCTGCGCCGCGTACCCAGCGCGAGAGCCGCCGCCGCGAAGCCACGCCGGAGAGCGGCCAACCGCCTTCCAGCGACACGCCCGTCCCGCCGCCAAGCGACGGGACCGGTTCGCAGTGAGCCCGTTCCAGCGGTTTCGGCAGATTGCGCTTGCCATCATCCTCACCTGGGGATGGAAGCGTGCGCTCATCGCGATGGGATGCGGTGCGCTGTCGGTGCTGGCGCTGGCGCCATTCAATGTCTTTCCGGTGCTGTTCATCACCTTCCCGGTGCTGGTCTGGCTGATCGACGGCGCGGGCGCCGGACGATATCGCGGCGTCCCCGCCGCGGCACTGACGGGCTATTGGTTCGGGCTCGGCTATTTCGTCCCCGGCCTCTACTGGATCGGCTACGCCTTCTTCGTCGACGCCGATGTGTTCGCGTGGCTGACACCGTTCGCCGTGCTTGGCTTGCCGGCCTATCTCTCCATCTTCACTGCGATCGGATTCGCGCTGGCCCGCCTGCTCTGGACCAAGGATGCCACGCGCATCCTCGCGCTGGCCGCAAGCCTCACCATCGCCGAATGGCTGCGCGGTCACGCATTGACCGGCTTCCCCTGGAACGCGTTCGGCTATGCCCTGTCCGAGCCGCTGCCGCTGGCGCAGACGGCGTCGCTGATTGGCCTGTGGGGCATGACATTCCTTAGCATCGCGATCTTCGCAAGCCCCGCGGCTCTGATCGACCGTACTCCCGATCGCCGCCCGGCATGGCGCGCGCCGGCGGCTGCGATTGCTCTTCTGATTGTCATGAGCATCTTCGGCGCGATCCGGCTGTCGCTGCATCCGACCACGATGGTCGCGGGCGCGAAGCTGCGCCTGATGCAGCCGGACCTCCAGCAGGACGCGAAATTCAACTACGCCGCCAAGGCGGAGGTGATGAAGAAATATCTGGCGCTGTCGGACCGCGCCTCGGGGCCGCAATCCACCGGCGTGCGCGATGCCACCATCCTGATCTGGCCGGAATCCGCCTTTCCGTTCTTCCTGACCCGCGAAGCCGACGCGATGGCGCAAATCGCCGAGCTGCTGCCGAAGGGCACGGTGCTGATTACTGGCTCGGTCCGCGCCCCCGACCTGCCGCGGGGCACGCCGATCACGCGCGCCTATAATTCGATCTACGTGATCGATCACGACGGCAGCGTGCTCTCGGTCTACGACAAGCTGCACCTCGTGCCGTTCGGCGAATTCCTGCCCTACCAGGACCTGATGGAGAAGCTCGGCTTCGAGCAACTCACGCGCGTGCGCGGCGGATTCATTCCGGGCAGCGTGCGACATGCGCTATCGGTGCCCGGCGCGCCGCCCGCGCTGCCGCTGATATGTTACGAAGCAATTTTTCCAGGCGAGGTCGCCGGCCGCAATGAGCGTCCGGGCTGGATCGTGAATCTCACCAATGACGGCTGGTTCGGCATATCGACCGGTCCCTATCAGCATCTCGAGCAGGCCCGGATGCGCGCAATCGAGCTCGGATTGCCGCTGGTCCGGTCCGCCAATACCGGCGTGTCAGCGGTGATCGATCCGGTGGGACGAACCGTTGCCAGCCTCGGCCTCGGCGTCGAAGGCATTTTGGATGCAAACCTGCCCGCCGCAATTCCGCCGACCGTCTATGCGCGGGTGGGCGACGTGCCCGCAGCCATGCTCGTTGCGCTGGCCGTGTTTCTGGCGGTCCGCCGACGTGTTGCCAAACGGCACCCCTGATCACGCCTCGCGGCCGCCGCGACCGGAATCCTTTGACAACCGTAGTCCCACGGTTGACAGACTGCACGCGCCCTCCTCATTCTGCACCGGCTGCAAAAGACAGTGGGCGTTGCTAAATTTCTCCGCAATGTTTCCCAATAACAGGGTTTGATTTTGACGCTGCTGGCACCGGAGGCATTCTTGTGATTGCGCCGAAGGTGATGTTTGGAGGCTGAGGAAATGTCGAAAGCGCCCAACCCTGTTGACAAATATGTCGGCAGCCGCGTGCGTATGCGCCGCATCATGTTGGGCATGAGCCAGGAAAAGCTCGGTGAAGCTTTGGGCCTGACTTTCCAGCAGATCCAGAAGTACGAGAAGGGCACGAATCGCGTCGGCGCGAGCCGCATCCAGCAGATCGCCGAGATTCTGCAGGTGCCGGTGTCGTTCCTGTTCGAGGGCGGACCGAGCGGCGTGGCCGGCCCGGACGGCTTCGCCGAAGGCGCCTCGCCTTCCTATGTCTCGGACTTCCTCGCGACCTCCGAAGGTCTCGCTCTGACCAAGGCGTTCACCCGAATCACTGATTCGAAGATGCGCCGCTCGATCGTCGATCTTGTCGAGCAGATCGCCGCCCGCGAAGGTCCCGACAAACGCTGACGCGACGGCTCAATCCGATTTGAGACTGCGTCAAATCTGGCCTATGTCGTCATTTGCGGGCGCGTTTTTGGTGCGCGCCCTCTTCGATGATGCGGTTCAAAGGCACAGATGCGTTCATGACCAAGTCCAATTGGTTCGATTCACAAACTATTCTCGATGGCATCCGTCGCTGGGTGGAGATCGAGACGCCGACGGACACACCTGAACAGGTCAACAAGCTGATCTCCGTGGTCGCGGAGCAATACCGCGATCTGCCGGTTACGCTCGAGCGCGTCGCCGGCGTCGATGGCTGCGGCGATCATCTCGCTGCACGCTCGACCTGGGGCCAGGACCGGCCGGGCATTTTGGTGCTGAGCCACCTCGATACCGTTCACCCGATGGGATTCATCGAGCGCCTGCCGTTCAAGGTCGAAGGCGACAGCGCGTTCGGTCCCGGCATCTACGACATGAAGGGCGGCGCCTATATCGCCCATCACGCCTTTCGCGCGCTCTGCGCCGCCGGCGACCGCTCGCCGCTCGCCGCTCGGCATCACCCATTTGTTCACCTCCGACGAGGAGATCGGCAGCCCGACCTCGCGCGCGCTGATCGAGGCGGAAGGGCGCAAGGCCAAATACGTGCTTGTGACGGAGCCCGCGCGCGACGGCGGCAAGATCGTCACCGGACGCAAGGGCGTCGGACGATTCGAAGTATTCATCAAGGGTGTGCCCGCACATGCCGGCACGAGGCCCCAGGATGGCCGCAGCGCGATCCGCGAGCTTGCCAACGTCATCCTGGCGCTGGAAGCGATGAATGATCTGGCACGCGGCGTTACGGTGAATGTCGGCGTGGCGCGCGGCGGCACGCGCCCCAACGTCACGCCGGAGGAGGCCTTTGCCGAAGTCGACCTGCGCGTGCCGAGCTTTGCCGACGCGGAAGAGTTCGTCGGCAAGATCCTCGGGCTGACATCGAAGACGGATGGCGTCACCGTCAAGGTCACGGGCGGGCTCAACCGTCCACCTTATGAGAAGAGCAATGCAGGCGCCTCGCTGTACGAACACGCGAAGTCGCTTGCCACCGAGATCGGCTTCGAGCTGATCGACACTCACACCGGCGGCGGCTCGGATGGCAATTTCACCGCCGCCCACACCGCAACGCTCGATGGACTCGGCGTCGACGGCAAGGGCGCACACACCCATTATGAGCAGATCTACCTCTCGTCGCTCGAACCGCGCGCGCGGCTGCTCCATCGCCTGTACCAGACGCTGCGATGAGCGAACGAAAATCAGATCCCGATCGCGATGATAGCGAGCGCGCCTTCTTCGGGCGCCGCAAGGGCCACAAGCTCAGGCAGCACCAGGCCGAGCTGATCGATCATCTACTGCCGCATCTTTCACTCGACATCGAGGGCGAGAAGCCGGCGAATGCCAATGAGATCTTCGATTCCGCGGCCGACGATGTGCGGCTTGAGATCGGATTCGGCGGCGGCGAGCATCTTGCGGCCGAGGCCCAGAACTTCGCCACGACCGGCTTCATCGGCTGCGAGCCCTATGTCAACGGCATGGCAAAGATCCTCGCGCAGATCGAGGCCGCCAACATCGGCAACATCCGTCTGTTCGCAGGCGATGCCGCCGAGCTGCTGGCCTGGCTGCCGCAGGCATCGCTGTCGCGGATCGACCTGATCCATCCCGATCCCTGGCCGAAGCGGCGGCACTGGAAGCGGCGCTTCGTCCAGGACCGCACCATCGCCGCGATGGCACGCGTGCTGAAGGCGGGTGGCGAATTCCGTTTCGTCTGCGATATCGACGATTACTGCGCGTGGACGCTGATGCATCTGTYGCGGTCGACGGATTTTCAGTGGCTCGCCGAATGCGCCGATGATTTCCGTCGGCCATGGGACGGCTACACCATGACGCGCTACGGCAGGAAGGCCACGCGCGAAGGGCGCAAGACCACGTATCTGCGGTTCAGGCGCGCATAGATTCTTCGCGCGATCCATCGATAATCGTCATGCCGGGGCTTGTCCCGGGCATCCACGTACTTTCCTTCTGTGGGCAGCAAGAACGTGGATGGCCGGGACAAGCCCGGCCATGACGACGAAGATCCGTACTTTGATTAGATCGTCTGGCGGTTGCGCCAGAATTTCACGACGCGCTCGGCCGTTGACGGCATCAGGCGCGTGAAGTTCACGCGCGCCTGCTCGAGATCGGCATCGGCCGGCGTGCGATGCGGGCCGTACCACATCAGGATCAGCGCGCGCACCGTGGGCCAGCCGAGATTGAGCACGCGCCCCAGAATGAGAATCGGATCGTAGCGGTCGCCCGCGACCAGGCGATCGAGGATCGAGAGGCGGACACCGGACATCGCCGCGAGCGAGGCGATCGATTCCTCGTATTTGAGCGCCTTGGCGAAGCCGAGCAGCGCGCTCTCGCCGAGATGACCCTCGCGATGCAAGGTCAGCACCGTGCGCTGTGCATCCGAGAAATCGCGGCGCGGCCCCGGCGGCAGCGCGGCCTCCTCGATCGCCGCCATGGCGCGCTTGATCTCGACCTGGCGCACGGGATTGACCACGCTCGAGAGGCGGCGGCGGATGACGTCGAGCGTGCCGTCGAGCAGCTGTTTCAGGTGCTCGCCCGAGAGATCGTTGCGCTGGCCGATCTTGAGCGTCAGCACGCCGTCCTGCGACGCACGCTTGATCAGCTCGGAATAGCTGCCTTGCGAGAACTCCGCGCCGGCATTGCCCGCGGCGCGACGCACCACGTCGCGATCGCCGCGCTCGACCAGCACGTCGGTGATGGCGGCCGACAGTGCGGGGCGCTCGGTCATCGCTAGCAGATGGCCCTGACCCTTCAGCCGCGCGATCTCGACGAGAGCGGCGTCGTCGAGCACCGGCGAGCGGCGCAGCACAGGACCCGCCACCATGATCTCGTTTTCGCGCGCGAGCTGGCTCACCAGATGCGGCGGCGCATTGTTCAGGCGCGAGAAACGCTCGGCGAGGTCGACGCGCGAGGCAAGCTCGGCATGCGGAACGAGATCGATCAGCAGATTGTCGAAGAGATCGACGAGATCAGGACGGAGCTTCTCGGCGTCCTGGAAGAACAGTTGGGCGATGGCGCGCGCGATCTCGCCGCGACGCCGGGGGTCGCCGCGTTTGACGATCTCGTCCAGTCCGGGAATGAGCGACGTGGCAGCGGTCATGAAAACGCAACTCGTACAGGGCACGCCGCGGGTGCGCCCTTGGTCCAAGTCGCCCCACAATCAGGGAATTTAGGCCTGCTAGATGAAGGAAGCGTTGCGCGGGGGGCCACAGGCCGGGCGCAAAAAGCCTCGTCTTTCCCGCGATGGRCCTTGTCCGGGAGGACGGAAAGGGCTATATCAGCGCCAATTCATCTTCTCATACGATCCGCGTAGTGAGAGTGGGCCCGAAAGGACCCGCTCTTTTTTATTACCTGAACGCGGCTTGGTGGAAGATATGCGACCCGGCGAGCTGCCGGGATAAAGAGTTCCGAAACAGGCTCTGCAGATCCTAACCTGTTCAAGTCCTTAACCAAGCCTTAACCATCGAGCGCCTTGACCCCTGATATGACCGAACCGAACACTGGTTCCACGGATGCCGAGTTGCTGGCCGAGCCGAGGCTCGTGGTCGAGCCGGGCGTGGCGGCACGTGTGTCTGCGGTCGCAGGTCCGGTGCTCGAGGGCATGGGCTACCGCCTGGTGCGGATCCGCATCTCCGGCGAGGCCGGCTGCACCGTGCAGATCATGGCCGAGCGGCCGGACGGCTCGATGCAGCTCGAGGATTGCGAAGCGATCTCGCGGGCGCTGTCGCCCGTGCTCGACGTCGCGGACCCCATCGACCGCGCTTATCGGCTGGAAATCTCCTCGCCGGGGATCGACCGTCCGCTGGTGCGCCGCTCGGATTTCGAGCGCTATTCCGGCTATCTGGTGAAGATCGACATGGCGGTCGCCCATGAGGGGCGGAAGCGGTTCCGTGGCATGCTTGGTGCCGTCGAAGGCGACCGCGTGCACCTGCATCGCGACGACGTCAAGGCGAACGATAATCCCGACGTTCTCCTGACGATGGAAGACATCGGTGAGGCACGCTTGGTGCTGACCGACGAGCTGATCGCGGAATCCATGCGCCGCGGCAAGGCCGAGGAGCGCCAGATGCGCCGCGATCTCGGCATCGAGCCGCCGGCTGCACCGCACGCGGAAATCAGTGCGAAGATCACCAAGAACACCAAGCCGCAAAAAAAGAAGCCGGCACCGACCAATACGAAGAAGCACCGCCTGGCCGCCGAACGCGCGCGGCGGGGCGAGATCGAGCCTGACGAAGGAGACTAGCCATGGCAGTCAGCGCCAATCGACTTGAATTGCTCCAGATCGCCGATGCCGTCGCGCGCGAGAAATCGATCGACCGCGGCATCGTCATCGCGGCGATGGAAGACGCCATCGCCAAGGCGGCACGGGCACGTTACGGCAGTGAGACTGACGTTCATGCCGAGATCGACCCGAAGAAGGGCGAGCTGCGGCTGTCGCGCCACATGCTGGTGGTCGAGAAGGTCGAAAATCATTCCAACCAGATCTCGCTGGTGGATGCGCAGCGCGCCAATCCCGGCGCCCAGGTCGGTGACACCATCGCCGATACGCTGCCGCCGCTGGAATATGGCCGCATCGCCGCGCAATCGGCCAAGCAGGTGATCGTGCAGAAGGTGCGCGAGGCCGAGCGCGACCGCCAATATCAGGAATTCAAGGACCGCATCGGCGACATCGTCAACGGCGTCGTCAAGCGCGTCGAATATGGCAGCGTGATCGTCGACCTCGGCCGCGGTGAAGCCATCATCCGCCGCGACGAGATGCTGCCGCGCGAAGTGTTCCGCAACGGCGACCGCGTCCGCGCCTACATCTTCGACGTCCGCCGCGAGACCCGCGGCCCGCAGATCTTCCTCTCCCGCACCCATCCGCAGTTCATGGCGAAGCTGTTCGCGCAGGAAGTGCCTGAGATCTATGACGGCATCGTCGAGATCAAGGCGGTGGCCCGCGATCCCGGCTCGCGCGCGAAAATCGGCGTGATTTCCCGCGATTCCTCGGTCGATCCCGTCGGCGCCTGCGTCGGCATGCGCGGCTCRCGCGTGCAGGCGGTGGTGAACGAGCTGCAGGGCGAGAAGATCGACATCATCCCGTGGTCGCCCGACATCGCGACCTTCGTGGTCAACGCGCTGGCGCCGGCCGAAGTCTCCAAGGTCGTCATCGACGAAGACCGCGAGCGCATCGAGGTCGTCGTGCCCGACACCAACAACCAGCTCTCGCTGGCGATCGGCCGCCGCGGCCAGAACGTGCGTCTGGCCTCGCAGCTCACCGGCTGGGACATCGATATCCTGACCGAGCAGGAGGAATCGGAGCGCCGCCAGGCCGACTTCGAGAACTCCACCCGCGTCTTCATGGAATCGCTCAACGTCGACGAGGTGGTCGGCCAGCTGCTGGCGTCCGAAGGCTTCACCTCGGTCGAGGAACTCGCGATGGTGGACCTCAAGGAACTCGCCGGCATCGAAGGCTTCGACGAGGAGACCGCGCAAGAGCTCCAGAACCGTGCCCGCGAATATCTCGAGCAGCAGGAGGCCGAGATCGAGGCCAAGCGCAAGGAGCTCGGTGTCGAGGACGCCGTCAAGGACGTGCCGGGCGTCACCTCCAAGATGCTGGTGAAATTCGGCGAGAACGACATCAAGACCGTCGAAGACCTCGCCGGCTGCGCCACTGACGATCTGGTCGGCTGGACCGAGCGCAAGGAAGGCGGCGAGCAGACCAAATTCCCTGGTGCGCTCGACGGTATCGAGATCTCCCGTGACGATGCCGAAGCCATGATCATGCAGGCCCGCGTCAAGGCCGGCTGGATCACCGAAGCCGATCTCGCCAAGCCCGCCGAAGAGGCCGAGGCGACCGAAGATCAGCCGGCTTAAGGACGAAGGAGAATGTCGCCCGGATGCTCGCAGATACTGACCACGATCTCGACCATGGACCGCGGACCGAAAGGTCCGCGACCATGCGGATGTGCGCGGTCAGTCGCGAGGTCCGGCCGATCGACGAGCTGATCCGCTTCGTCATTTCGCCGCAAGGCGACATAGTTCCCGATCTCAAGCGCAAGCTGCCCGGACGCGGCATGTGGGTCACCGCCTCGCGCGAGGTGGTTGCGGAAGCCGTGCGGCGTCACCAATTTAGCAAAGCCTTCAAGCGCGAGCTGCGCACTCCCCAGACGCTTCCCGCCGACATCGAGGCGCTCCTGGTTCGGAGCGTGACGGAAGCCCTTGGGATTGCCGCCAAGGCGGGCCAGATTGTGGCCGGCTTCGGCAAGGTCGAAAGCGCCCTGCGGGAAGGCACGGCCGAGGTCCTGATCCATGCCAGCGACGGGGCCGCGGACGGAATCCGCAAATTGGACATGCTGGCACGTCAAAATGGCGGGAATCGCGGCGCCAAGCCGCAGATTCCCGTCGTCACTGCGTTGAAATCGATAGAATTGGATTTGGCACTTACCCGGTCAAATGTGATACATGCTGCCCTGCTCGCGGGCCCGGCGAGCAAGTCATTCCTGTCACGTAGCCAGATGCTGGTCCGATACCGGATGGCGGACGATGACAAGACTGCCGAAAAGCCCGGCCAGGATTTCTGAGAGACAACGACGACCCAATAGGACGGTGCGGCAACGCACAACGTTAACAAAGATCAGGATTAGGACTGCTGAATGGTTGATACCAAGACCCCTGACGACAAGAAGCTGAGCGTTCCGAGCAAGACGCTATCGCTCAAGCCGCGCGTCGAAACGGGCACTGTGCGTCAGAGCTTCAGCCATGGCCGCAGCAAGCAGGTCGTGGTCGAGAAGCGCGGCAAGCGCCGCGTCGACGGCAGCCCCGAACCGCAAGCTCCCGCGGTTGTTGCAAAGCCGGCACCGGCCGCGCCTGCTCCCGCTCCGGCACGCCCGGCTCCGCCGCGCAACGCCGGCTCCGGCGTGGTGCTGCGCACGCTGACCGAGGACGAACGTTCCGCCCGCGCCAGCGCGCTGGCCGACGCCAAGGTGCGCGAAGTCGAAGAGCGCCGCCAGGCCGAAGACGAAGCCCAGCGCCGCGCTGTCCGCGAAGCCGCCGAACGCGTCGAGCGCGAAGCCGCCGAGGCCCGCCGCAAGGCCGAGGATGAGCGCCACCGCCACGAAGAGGAAGCCAAGCGCAAGGCCGAAACCGAGGCCAAGAAGCGTTTTGGCGAAGGCGAACAGCCGGCGTCAGCCGCGCGCCCTGCAACTGCCGCCCCGGCCGCTCCCACGCCACGTCCTGGCGCGCCCGCAGCACGCCCCGGCACCACCACGACCACGGCACGCCCGGGAACAACCACCGCGCGCCCTGGAACGACCACCGCGAGGCCGGGAGGCGGCCCGTTGGGTCGCGCTCCCGCGGTCGCAGCCGGACCGGACGAGGACGATGGTCCGCGCCAGATCCGTCGCGGTCCCGGCGGCGCCGCGCGTCCCGTGGTAGCCCCCAAGCCCACCCACAAACCCGGCCCGCAGAAGGAGCGCGGTCGCCTGACGGTCGTGACCGCATTCAATGCCGACGACGTGCGCGAGCGCTCGATCGCCTCGTTCCGCCGCCGCACTCAGCGCCTGAAGGGCCATGCCGCGAACGAGCCGAAGGAAAAGCTCATCCGCGAGGTGGTCATTCCGGAAGCGATCACCATCCAGGAGCTCGCCAACCGCATGGCCGAGCGCGCGGTGGAAATCATCCGCATGCTGATGAAGCAGGGCGCGATTCACAAGATCACCGACGTGATCGACGCCGACACTGCGCAGCTGATCGCCGAAGAGCTTGGTCACACCGTCAAGCGCGTTGCCGCGTCCGACGTTGAAGAAGGCCTGTTCGACGCCACCGACGATTCCACCGACACCGAGACGCGTTCGCCGGTGGTGACCGTGATGGGTCACGTCGACCACGGCAAGACCTCGCTGCTCGACGCGCTCCGCCATGCCAACGTCGTCTCCGGCGAAGCCGGCGGCATCACCCAGCATATCGGCGCCTATCAGGTGCTGTCGCCCGAAAGCGGCAAGAAGATCACCTTCATCGACACGCCCGGCCACGCCGCGTTCACCGCGATGCGCGCCCGCGGCGCCAAGGTGACCGACATCGTCGTGCTGGTGGTTGCTGCCGATGACGGCGTCATGCCGCAGACGATCGAAGCCATCAACCACGCCAAGGCGGCGCGGGTGCCGATCATCGTTGCCATCAACAAGATCGACAAGCCCGATGCGAAGCCCGAGCGCGTGCGCACCGAGCTGCTCCAGCACGAGGTGCAGGTCGAATCCTTCGGCGGCGAAGTCGTCGACGTCGAAGTGTCAGCCAAGAACAAGACCAATCTCGACAAGCTGCTCGAGATGATCGCGCTCCAGGCCGACATCCTCGACCTGAAGACCAATTCGGAGCGTCCGGCCGAAGGCACCGTGATCGAAGCCAAGCTCGATCGCGGCCGTGGCCCGGTCGCGACCGTGCTGGTCCAGCGCGGCACGCTTCGTGTCGGTGACATCATTGTCGCCGGCGCCGAGATGGGCCGCGTCCGCGCGCTGATCTCGGATCAGGGCGAGACGGTGCATGAGGCCGGTCCTTCGGTTCCGGTCGAGGTGCTCGGCTTCAACGGTCCGCCGGAGGCCGGCGATCGTCTCGCGGTGGTCGAGAGCGAAGCCCGCGCCCGCCAGGTCACCAGCTATCGCGCGCACCAGAAGCGCGAGAACGCGGCTGCCTCGATCTCCGGCATGCGCGGCTCGCTTGAGCAGATGATGTCGCAATTGAAGACGGCGGGCCGCAAGGAATTCCCGCTGATCATCAAGGCCGACGTGCAGGGCTCGCTCGAAGCGATCCTCGGCTCGCTGGAGAAGCTCGGCACCGACGAAGTCGCAGCCCGCATCCTGCATGCCGGCGTCGGCGGCATCTCGGAATCGGACGTGACGCTCGCGGAAGGCTTCAATGCCGCGATCATCGGCTTCTCGGTTCGTGCCAACAAGGAGGCGGCTGCGGCCGCCAAGCGCAACGGCATCGAGATCCGCTACTACAACATCATCTACGACCTCGTGGACGACGTGAAGAAGGCGATGAGCGGCCTGCTCGCGCCGACCCTGCGCGAAACCATGCTGGGCAATGCCGCGATCCTGGAGATCTTCAACATCTCCAAGGTCGGCAAGGTCGCCGGCTGCCGCGTCACCGACGGCACCGTGGAACGCGGCGCCAATGTGCGCCTGATCCGCGACAACGTCGTCGTGCACGAAGGCAAGCTGTCGACGCTGAAGCGCTTCAAGGACGAAGTGAAGGAAGTCCAGTCCGGTCAGGAGTGCGGCATGGCCTTCGAGAACTACCACGACATGCGTGCCGGTGACGTGATCGAGTGTTATCGCGTGGAGACGATCCAGCGCTCCCTGTAAGTCCAAATCTTACCGAAGCGCCCGGATCTTTTGAGCTGAAATTGCGGGAGTGCGATGGCCGGATTTATTCCGGCCATCCGCGCCGCATTCGTTTCAACAGGACAAATGACAATGCTCGTGTCCCAAACGCGGGCACGACGAGGTGATTTTCAACCATGCCCCGCCACCATCAGAAGAAAAGTTCCGCGCCGGGCGGCTCGCAACGCCAGTTGCGTGTCGGCGAGCAGGTTCGCCACGCGATGGCCGAGATTCTGGCGCAAGGCAATGTGCATGATGCGGACCTCGAAGGTCACATCATCACCGTGCCGGAGGTTCGGATGTCGCCCGACCTGAAGCTCGCAACGGTTTACGTGATGCCGCTCGGTGGCCGCGACACCGAGGTCATCATCGCTGCGCTCGAGCGCAACAAGAAATTCCTGCGCGGCGAAGTCGCGCGGCGCGTTAACCTGAAATTTGCACCTGACCTTCGTTTCCGCGTCGACGAACGATTCGACGAAGCGGAACGGATCGAGAAGCTTTTGCGAACACCTGCGGTGCAGAAGGACCTGGAACAGGATCCGGATTCGGATCGGGAAGAAGAGCGATGACGATGGACCCGGCTCACGGCACGATCGGCGGCGAAGAGACCGATCAGCGCGACGTGCAGAAAAATAATTTTGCGGATCTCGGCGGCGATTCCCAGCCGCATCAGGAGCCGCGCCGCGTCAACAACGATCCCCGCGCCAACAAGCAGAAGGGCAACCAGCCGCGCCGCGACCGCCGCGACGTCCATGGCTGGGTCGTGCTCGACAAGCCGATCGGCATGACCTCGACGCAAGCGGTCGCCGTGCTCAAGCGCCTGTTCAACGCCAAGCGCGCGGGACACGCCGGCACGCTCGACCCGCTCGCCTCCGGCGGCCTGCCGATCGCGCTCGGCGAGGCCACCAAGACGGTTCCCTTCGTGATGGACGGCCGCAAGCGCTACCAGTTCACCGTGTGCTGGGGCGAGGAGCGCGACACCGATGATATCGAGGGCCGGGTCACCGCGACCTCCGACCAGCGCCCGACCCGGGAGGCCATCCTGGCCCTGCTGCCCCGCTTCACCGGGGTGATCGAGCAGATCCCGCCGCGCTATTCCGCGATCAAGGTCCAGGGCGAGCGCGCCTATGACCTGGCCCGCGACGGCGAGGTCGTGGAACTGGCCCCCCGTCCGGTCGAAATTCATCATTTAACCCTTGTGGATCAACCGGATAACGACCGGACGGTGTTCGAGGCGGAGTGCGGCAAGGGCACCTATGTCCGGGCGCTGGCCCGCGATATGGGCCGGATTCTCGGCACTTACGGCCATATTTGCGCGCTGCGGCGGACCCTGGTCGGCCCATTTGACGAGAACGACATGATTCCGCTGGATCAGTTGGAGGCTTTATGCGATAGAGCCGCGTCCGGCGAGGGCAGCCTCGCCGACGCGCTTATGCCCGTTGAGACCGCGCTGGACGACATCCCGGCACTGGCCGTCACTCGGGCTGATGCGGCAAGGCTCCATCGGGGCCAGGCCGTTTTATTGCGCGGACGGGATGCGCCCACTAGTAGCGGCACAGTCTATGTCACGGTGGCAGGCCGTCTATTGGCGCTTGCTGAAGTCGGCAACGGCGAAATCATCCCCAAGCGTGTGTTCAACCTGACCGGTCTGACTGCCAGCACCGGTCGCAACGAGAGAAATTGACGATGTCGATTGCCGCAGAACGCAAAGCGGAAGTCATCAAGACGAATGCCAACAAGGCCGGCGACACCGGCTCGCCGGAGGTTCAGGTCGCGATCCTGTCGGAACGCATCAACAACCTCACCAACCATTTCAAGACCCACGTGAAGGACAACCATTCGCGTCGCGGCCTCTTGAAGCTGGTTTCGACCCGCCGCTCGCTGCTCGACTACCTCAAGAAGAGGGACGAGGCGCGTTACAAGGCGCTGCTCGAGAAGCACAACATTCGTCGTTAAGTGTTCCTGCGCGCGCCACTGGCGCGCGTTTTCGTGCGCGGTTTCGAGCGAAAGCGTTTGTTTAAAGGTTTTTGATCGAGGCCGCGTGCGCGTCGGGTGCGAGCCGTTGACGGCTAGCACCCGGGCACGATGGGCGAGGACCGCAATCCGGTGTTCGCGTTCGTGCCGACTGACAGTCCAGCAGCAATCCGGCGGCTGGGCACAACGGGCAAGGCGCCCGTATGACCCGAAAGGATGGACGCCATCCGAAATCCGAAAACCATGGCAGGATCGCAGGACGCTGATCGCCCGCTTCGATCAACGTCCCGCAATCTTGCGCATGGTTTTTGTTTTTCGGGCCGTCCTTCTTTCGAGAACCCATGAAAGAAGACATCTATGTTCAATAAGCATTCAGTCGAGATCGACTGGGGTGGACGCCCTCTCAAGCTTGAAACCGGCAAGATCGCGCGTCAGGCCGACGGCGCCGTCGTCGCCACCTATGGCGAGACCGTGGTGCTCGCCACCGTCGTCGCGGCGAAGGCGCCGCGCGAAGGCGTCGACTTCCTGCCGCTGACGGTCGACTACCAGGAGAAGACCTACGCAGCCGGCCGCATTCCCGGCGGCTATTTCAAGCGCGAGGGTCGTCCGACCGAGAAGGAGACGCTGGTCTCCCGCCTGATCGACCGTCCGATCCGTCCGCTGTTCGTCGACGGCTGGCGCAACGAGACCCAGGTGATCGTCACCGTGCTGTCGCACGACATGGAGAACGACCCTGACATCGTGGCGCTGGTGGCCTCATCGGCCGCGCTGACCCTGTCCGGCGCGCCCTTCAAGGGCCCGATCGGCGCAGCGCGCGTCGGCTTCGCCAATGACGAGTTCATTCTCAACCCGACGCTCGACGAGATGGTCGACACCCAGCTCGACCTCGTGGTCGCCGGCACGGCCGACGCCGTGCTGATGGTGGAATCGGAAGCCAAGGAGCTCAACGAGGACATCATGCTCGGCGCCGTGATGTTCGGTCACCGCCACTTCCAGCCGGTGATCAACGCCATCATCGAGCTCGCCGAGAAGGCCGCCAAGGAGCCGCGCGAAGTCACGGTGATCGACAATTCGGCGCTCGAGAAGGAAATGCTCGGCCTCGTCGAGCAGGAGCTGCGCGCCGCCTATGCCATTCCGATCAAGCAGGATCGCTACGCCGCGGTCGGCAAGGTCAAGGAAAAGGTGATCGCTCACTACTTCCCCGAAGGCCAGGAGCCGAAATACGACAAGCTGCGCATCGGCGGCGTGTTCAAGGAGCTGGAAGCCAAGATCGTTCGCTGGAACATCCTCGACACCGGCAAGCGCATCGACGGCCGCGATAGCAAGACCGTGCGCAACATCATCGCCGARGTCGGCGTGCTGCCCCGTGCCCACGGCTCGGCGCTGTTCACCCGCGGCGAGACCCAGGCGCTGGTCGTGACCACGCTCGGCACCGGCGAGGACGAGCAGTACATCGACGCGCTGTCGGGAACGTACAAAGAGACGTTCCTGCTGCACTACAACTTCCCTCCCTACTCGGTCGGTGAGACCGGTCGCCTCGGCGGCACCAAGCGCCGCGAGATCGGCCACGGCAAGCTGGCCTGGCGTGCGATCCACCCGGTGCTGCCGCCGCACCACGAGTTCCCCTACACCACGCGCGTGGTGTCGGAGATCACCGAGTCGAACGGCTCGTCCTCGATGGCTTCGGTCTGCGGCGCCTCGCTGGCGCTGATGGATGCCGGCGTGCCGTTGAAGCGGCCGACCGCGGGCATCGCGATGGGCCTGATCCTCGAAGACAAGCGCTTCGCGGTTCTCTCGGACATCCTCGGTGACGAGGACCATCTCGGCGACATGGACTTCAAGGTGGCCGGCACCGAACAGGGTATCACCTCGCTCCAGATGGACATCAAGATCGAGGGCATCACCGAAGAGATCATGAAGGTCGCACTCGGTCAGGCCAAGGATGGTCGTATCCACATCCTCGGCGAGATGGCCAAGGCGCTCACCAACGCCCGCGCCGAGCTCGGCGAATACGCGCCGCGCATCGAAACCTTCAAGATCGCCACCGACAAGATCCGCGAAGTGATCGGCACCGGCGGCAAGGTGATCCGCGAGATCGTCGAGAAGACCGGCGCCAAGGTCAACATCGAGGACGACGGCACCGTGAAGGTCGCCTCCAGCGACGGCGAGGCGATGAAGGCCGCGATCAAGTGGATCAAGTCGATCGCGTCCGATCCGGAAGTCGGCCAGATCTATGACGGCACCGTCGTCAAGGTGATGGAGTTCGGCGCCTTCGTGAACTTCTTCGGCTCCAAGGACGGTCTCGTTCACATCAGCCAGCTCGCTTCGGCGCGCGTGCAGAAGACCTCCGACGTCGTCAAGGAAGGCGACAAGGTCAAGGTCAAGCTGCTCGGCTTCGACGACCGCGGCAAGACCCGGCTGTCGATGAAGGTGGTCGACCAGACCACCGGCGAAGACCTCGAGGGCAAGGGCGGCGACGGCGAGAAGGCCCAGCGCGAAGCAGCCGGCGAGTAATCGCTCCGCATATCAGAAACACGAAGGGCGGCCTCTCGGCCGCCCTTTTTGTTTGTCGCTTGCTTAAGCCCGGGGATCAGGCCGCGAGGTCGTACCGGTCGAGGTTCATCACCTTGATCCAGGCCTTCACAAAGTCCTGCACGAACTGCTGCTTGGCGTCCGACGAGGCATAGACCTCGGCGAAGGCGCGGAGCTGCGAGTGCGCACCGAAGATCAGATCGGCGCGCGTGCCGGTCCACTTCACCGCGTTGGTCTTGCGGTCGCGGGCCTCGTAGCTGCCGTCAGCCGCTGGCGTCCACTGCGCGCTCATGTCGAGCAGGTTGACGAAGAAGTCGTTGCTCAGCGTGCCCACCTTCGCGGTTAGGACGCCGTGCTTCGAACCGTTCGCATTGGCGCCGAGCACACGCRGGCCACCGACCAGCACGGTCAGCTCGGGTCCGCTCAGCTTCAGCAGCTGCGCGCGATCGACGAGGGCTTCCTCCTGATGCAGGAACTGATGCTTCTTGCCGACGTAGTTGCGGAAACCATCGGCCCGCGGCTCCAGCGGGGCGAAGGAGTCCGCGTCGGTCTGCTCCTGCGAGGCATCCATGCGGCCCGGCGTGAAGCCAACCTTCACGTCAACGCCGGTATCCTTCGCGGCCTTCTCGACCGCGGCAGAACCGCCGAGGACGATGAGGTCGGCGAGCGAGACCTTCTTCGCACCGGCCGATGCGTTGAAGTCCTTCTGGATCGCTTCGAGCTTGCCGAGGACCTTGGAGAGCTGAGCCGGCTGGTTCACCTCCCAATCCTTCTGGGGGGCCAGACGGATGCGCGCGCCGTTGGCGCCGCCGCGCTTGTCCGAGCCGCGGAACGTCGAGGCCGACGCCCACGCGGTCGAGACCAGCTCGGAGACCGAGAGGCCCGAAGCCAGGATCTTGGTCTTCAGCGCGGCGATGTCCTGGTCGCCGACCAGCTCGTGGTTCACCTTCGGAATCGGATCCTGCCAGATCAGCGTTTCCTTCGGCACCAGCGGGCCGAGATAGCGCTGGATCGGACCCATGTCGCGGTGGGTGAGCTTGAACCAGGCGCGGGCAAAGGCGTCCGCGAACTGATCCGGGTTTTCCAGGAAGCGACGCGAGATCTTCTCGTAGGCCGGATCGAGGCGCAGCGAGAGGTCGGTCGTCAGCATCGTCGGCCGGTGCTTCTTCGACTTGTCGAAGGCATCCGGAATGATCGCCTCGGCGCCCTTGGCCGTCCACTGATTCGCGCCGCCCGGGCTCTTCGTCAGCTCCCATTCGTACTTGAACAGGTTCTCGAAGAAGTTGTTGCTCCACTTCGTCGGCGTCGTCGTCCAGGTCACCTCGAGACCGCTGGTGATGGAATCACCCGCCAGGCCCGAAGCGTGCTTGCTCTTCCAGCCGAGGCCCTGGTCTTCGAGCGCACCCGCTTCCGGCTCCGGACCGACCAGCGACGGATCGCCCGCGCCGTGGGTCTTGCCGAAGGTGTGGCCGCCGGCGATCAGCGCGACGGTTTCCTCGTCGTTCATCGCCATGCGGGCGAACGTCTCGCGGATGTCCTTGGCCGCGGCGACCGGGTCAGGCTTGCCGTTCGGGCCTTCCGGATTGACGTAGATCAGGCCCATCTGCACCGCGCCGAGCGGCTCGGCGAGCTGGCGTTCGCCGCTGTAGCGCTCGTCGCCCAGCCACGTGCCTTCAGGACCCCAATAGAGCTCTTCCGGCTCCCACACGTCGGCGCGGCCGCCGGCGAAGCCGAAGGTCTTGAAGCCCATCGATTCCAGCGCGACGTTGCCGGCGAGCACCATCAGATCAGCCCAGGAGATCTTGCGGCCGTATTTCTGCTTGATCGGCCAGAGCAGACGGCGCGCCTTGTCGAGATTGGCGTTGTCGGGCCAGCTGTTGAGCGGTGCGAAACGCTGCTGACCGGCACCGGCGCCACCGCGGCCGTCCGTGGTGCGATACGTGCCGGCGCTGTGCCAAGCCATGCGGATCATGAGGCCGCCATAGTGGCCGAAATCGGCGGGCCACCATTCCTGCGAGTCCGTCATCAGAGCCGTCAGGTCCTTGATGACGGCATTCAGGTCGAGCGACTTGAACTCCTTGGCATAGTCGAACTCCTTGCCCATCGGGTCGGACAGGGTGGAATTCTTGTGCAGCATCTCGATGCTGAGCTGGGTCGGCCACCAGTCGCGGTTCACGCGCGTGGGTTTTCCGCCCGAAAACGGGCACTTCGAAGTGTCATCCATGAATACCTCCTCTGGTGGCGTCGAACTCGCGCCTTTAACCAGGTAGAATTACTCTAGGCTTCGCATTCGATCAGGGGAAGTTGACTTTAATGATCGCTGCGATAGGATTTTCTGATGGCCAACGTGACGATGCGCCAGCTCAGATATTTCGACGCGCTGGCGCGTCACGGCCATTTCGGCCGCGCGGCGGAGGCAAGCTCGATCTCCCAGCCGGCCCTGTCGATGCAGATCAAGGAACTGGAGGAGGCGCTCGGCGGCCTGCTGCTGGAGCGCAGCGCCCGGCAGGTGGCGCTGACCCGGTTCGGCGAGGAACTCGCACCGCGCGTCCGCGACATCCTGCGCTCGGTCGATGAGCTCGGCGATTTCGCACGCGCCTCGCAGGACCGGTTTGCGGGCCGGCTGCGGATCGGCATGATCCCGACGATCGCGCCCTATCTGCTGCCGAAGATCACCAAGAATCTCACGCGCATGCATCCGGAGCTCGACATCCGCGTGCGCGAGACGATGACGCCGCGGCTGATCCAGGAACTGGTCGAAGGCCGGCTCGACACGGCCATCGTCGCACTGCCGGTGTCCGAGCCTTCGCTCACTGAAGTCGCGCTGTTCGATGAAAAATTCCTGCTGGTGCGGCCGGGCTCCGACGAAGGCACACCGGTGCCATCACGCGAGATGATGCGCGAGATGCGGCTGCTGCTGCTCGAAGAGGGGCACTGCTTCCGCGATCAGGCGCTGTCGTTCTGCAACATGCAATCGGCGCCGCCGCGCGAGATGCTGGATGCGAATTCGCTGTCGACGCTGGTCCAGATGGTCAGCGCCGGAATCGGCGTCACCTTGATCCCGGAAATGGCGGTGTCGGTGGAGACACGATCGGCCTCGGTCTCGCTGTCGCGCTTCCGCGATCCCGAGCCCTCGCGCACCATCGGCATGGTCTGGCGCAAGACCAGCCCGCTGGCGCGGCAGCTGCTGCAGATCTCCGAGGTGGTGTGCCTGTCGGCCGGCAAGGCGCGCCCGCGGCAAGCCACGCGCGGCCAACGTGGGTAGGCGGGAATTTTCCTGAATAGCCGGGATCATTCAAGCGAGCCCCCGCGCAAGGCGGCAGATCGAACTGAGAGCACCAATGTCTGATCCCGTCATCCGTCCCGCGCGCACCGACGAATATGACGAGATCGGCCGCGTCTGGATGGAAAGCTGGGTCTCCACCGGCCTCGCCGAGGCGAGCGAGTTCCTGCTGGCAAATCTGCGCGCACGCATCAGGCGCGAGATCGAGAACGGCTGGAGCCTGTTCGTGGCCGACGACAACGGCACGATCGCCGCCATGCTGGCGCTGCATCTGCCAAAACTCTATCTCGACATGCTTTTCGTCGGGCCCGCCTACCAGGGCCAATCGCTCGGACGGCAGTTGCTCGCCTTCACGCGCACGCAAATGCCGGATGAAATGTACCTGCGCTGCGTCCGCGAAAACGAAAGAGCCTGGCGCTGGTACGAGCGCGAAGGCTTTGTGTTCGAGAAGGAAGAGATCGAGCCCTCGAACGGGTTCGTGATGAAGTATTATCGGTGGAAGCGGCAGCGGCTCACCGGATAGACAGCGATCCCGGGCTGCAGCTTGCGGTTGTCACGATCCCACCCTAGTGTGGCGTATCCGATGACCTCCCGCCTCTGATCCTTGGAATCCATGTTTCGACTTGCTGCCCCGGTGCTCATCCTGCTGTCCTTCCTGACTTCGGCAGCAGCGCAAACCCCTCTCGCTCCCGCCGCTCAGACCGCACCATCGGCAAAGCCGACAGCCAAGAAAGCGACGACGAAGCCGAAGGCGGCGCCGAAGCCTGCGGAGGCGGCGACTGCCGGTCCTTGCGGCGTCGGCGTGATTGCGGGGACCGGGGACATCTTTGTCGTCCAGAAGATCGGTCTGACCGTGTTCGGCAACGACTATGCCGAAGTCCCGGTATCCTGGGGCCTTGACGATCTTGTCTTTGCGCGGGTGCGGGCCGCAGCAGGCAACACGCCGGTGCGACGGATCACTTACGCCAAGGGCGCACTCGATTCCTACTACCACCCCAAATCCGGCCTGTTTCGCAATCAGCGCGAGGAGCTGTCGAACCTGATCCGGCAGGTCGCGGGCAATGCCGGTTGCGAGCGCTATCTCGTCGTCATGCGCAGCGAAGGACAGCTTGACGGGACCAATCAGTCGCTCAGCGGCGTCGGCATCTTCAGCCGGGGTGTCGGTCTCATCTCCTACGCGTATGTCTTCGCCTATATCGGCGTGACATGGGTCGATGGCCGCACCTTCGAAATCATGAAGGGCCCCGCCGTGACGTTCGAAGGTGTCATGAAGCATATGGCAGACAACTTCGTTTCGAACGAGCTTTTGCAGAAGGTGGACAAGTCCATATTTCCGGAGACGGCCGCGGACTCCGCCAACAACACCGCCCTGCGCGACACCACGCGCGACTTCCTGACCAAACGGCTGGACAAGATCCTGCCGCCATATTTCGCGCAGTGACGATGCTGAAAGGAAGCCAAGCTCGTAAGAAAGCGACGATCAAGGCGATGCAGGCCTTCGCGATAATCGTCGCGGCTCATCTGCTCTCGACGGCGGGAGTCGGGGCCCAGGCTGCGTCAAAGACGAGCACGGCCAAGTCATCGAACGCGTCCCCAACGACACCAGCAGAGAGCGGCCCATGTCAGATCGGCGTCATCCCGATCGCCGGCGATCTCTTCATGATTAAGAACTTCGGTCCCCTGGAGTTCCTCGACAAATACTCGCGGGCCTCCGTGACCACGTGGGCACTCGACGACCTCGTCGTGTCCCGTGTTCGCGCGGCTGCGCCCGGCCGCTCCGTGCGTAGAATCTCCTACACAAGGGAAGAGTTGAAATCCGGTGGCCGGCGGGAGCAAAATCCGTTCTTCTACCGTGCCGAAAGAGACATCGCGGACTTCGTTCGGTTTCTCGCACCAAGACTCCGTTGCGAACGTTATGTCGTCGTGCACCGGCACGGCGGAACGCATCGCGAATACGGCATTGGAATCTCGCGGTACCCCTACGACGGATCCGTGCATCTCTACGCGATAATGTACATCCGTGTTTACGACGGCGGGACTTTTACGTTGATCAAGGAAGCGCAGGCCTTGATGACTGACGACACCTACGTCGACCGCTTGCTGCGCAATCCGCTTGGTGGACCATCGCGCGAGCTGGATCGGACAATGTTTCCGGAGAAGCCTGCGGATGTTGCCAATAATCCGGTACTGCGCGACGGCGTGCGCGCCATGCTGACGGCAAGTCTCGACAAGACATTGCCGCCCTTGCTCCGGCACTAGGACATCCTGCGCGCTGCTTGAGAACGCCACCGTCAACCGGTCGCGTTGACCAACATGTCGTTCGCGCAGCTGACCTCTTGCCTAGGCGTAGTGCGTTGCGAATACGCGGCAAACGCGCCATGAATTGCGCGCTGTTTACCTCTCGCCGATGAAAGGTCCGCTCCATGATCAAGCTCTATTGGTCGCCACGCTCGCGCTCGTTCACGACGCTCTGGCTGATGGAAGAGAGCGGGCTGCCCTATGAGCGCGTGCTGACCGACATCTCGACCGGTGCGCAGAAAGCGTCGGATTATTTGAAGGTGAATCCGATGGGCAAGGTGCCGGCGCTCAGCGACGGCGATGCCGCGCTCGGCGAAGCCGCCGCGATCTGCGCCTACATCGCCGACCGCTATCCCGACACGAAGCTGGCGCCTGCCGTGGCCGACCCGCGCCGTGCGCGCTATCTGCAATGGCTGTTCTTCTCGCCGGGCTGCATCGAGCCTGCCATCATCCAGATCTTCACCAAGATCGAGATCCCGACCTCGACCGCGGCCTGGGGCAGCGCGACACAGGTGTTCGACGTGCTGGAAGCTGCGCTCGCGAAGGGACCGTGGATCCTCGGCGAGGAATTTTCGGCCGCCGACATCACGGTCGGCTCCGGCCTGAACTTCGCGGTCCGCCTGTTCAAGATGGTGCCGTCGCGCCCGGCCTTCGATGCCTATCTCGCGCGCTGCATGGCGCGGCCGGCGTTCCAGCGGGCGGAAAAGATCGCGGCGGGGTGAGGCAAGCTCAGAACTCGTAGGGTGGGCAAAGCGGAGCGTGCCCACCGCGTCTCTCTGCGATCGAGGAGAGATGGTGGGCACGGCGCTCTGCGCCTTTGCCCACCCTACGAAATCACTCTGACGATTTCAAATCGTCGGGCCTCGGCATCAGGATGATGTTGTAGCCGGAATCGACATAGTGGATCTCGCCGGTCACACCGCCGGAGAGATCCGACAACAGATACAGCGCCGAGCCGCCGAGCTCGTCGAGCGTGACGCCGCGGCGGAGCGGCGAATGTTTCTGCATGAAACCGAACATCGCACGCGCCTCGCCGATGCCCGAGCCGGCGAGCGTACGGATGGGGCCTGCGGAGATCGCGTTGACGCGGATGCCGCGCGGTCCGAAATCGGAGGCGAGGTAGCGCACGGAAGCTTCCAGCGCCGCCTTGGCGACGCCCATCACGTTGTAATTCGGCATCGCGCGCTCCGAGGCGCCGAAGGTCAGCGTGATCATGCTGCCGCCCTCCGTCATCAGCTCGGCGGCGCGTTTGGCGACCTCCGTGAACGAGAAGCAGGAGATCACCATGGTGCGCGAAAAGTTCTCGCGGCTGGTGTCGGCGTAGCGGCCCTTCAGCTCGTTCTTGTCGGCAAAGCCGATGGCGTGGATGACGAAATCGAGCTTGCCCCATTTCTCGCGCAGCACGGCGAAGGTCGCATCAACGCTGGCGATGTCCTCGACGTCGCAAGGCAGCACCAATTCCACGCCGAGCTGCTCCGCCAATGGCTTGACGCGCTTGCCCAGCGCCTCGCCCTGGAAGGTGAAGGCAAGCTCGGCACCGTGGGCATGCAGCGCCTTCGCCATGCCCCAGGCGATCGAATGATCATTGGCGATGCCCATGATCAGACCGCGCTTGCCTTTCATCAGTCCTTCCATTGCCTCGTAACTCCACTATTCGATGTCATCGCCCGCGCAGGCGGGCGATCCAGTATTCCAGAGATGATCGTGATAGATCGAGAAGCCGCGGCGTACTGGATGCCCCGCCTTCGCGGGGCATGACAAAGTCCGTGCTCACACATCCAGCCGGCTGAACACCAGCGTGGCGTTGGTGCCGCCGAAGCCGAAGGAGTTCGACAGCACGGTGCCGATCTTGACGTTGTCGATGCGCTTGCGCACGATCGGCATGTCGGCAAACACGGGATCGAGCTCCTGGATGTGAGCGCTCTCGCAGATGAAGCCGTTGTTCATCATGAGCAGCGAGTAGATCGCCTCCTGCACACCGGTTGCGCCCAGCGAGTGACCGGTCAGCGCCTTGGTCGCCGAGATCGGCGGGCACTTCTCGCCGGCACCGAACACGCGGCGGAGCGCGTCGATCTCCGGCGGATCGCCTGCCGGCGTCGAGGTCGCGTGCGGATTGATGTAATCGACCTTGGTCTTCACCGTCGACATCGCCATGCGCATGCAGCGCTCGGCGCCTTCACCGGAGGGCGCGACCATGTCGTAGCCGTCCGACGTCGCGCCGTAGCCGACGATCTCGCCGTAAATGCGCGCGCCGCGCGCCTTGGCATGTTCGAGCTCTTCCAGCACCAGCACGCCGGCGCCGCCGGCAATGACGAAGCCGTCGCGGTTGACGTCATAGGGACGCGAGGCGGTGGCGGGCGTATCGTTGTACTTCGACGACATCGCGCCCATGGCGTCGAACAGCACCGAGAGCGACCAGTCCAGCTCCTCGCAGCCGCCGGCGAAAATGATGTCCTGCTTGCCGATCTGGATCGTCTCATAGGCGTTGCCGACGCAATGGTTCGACGTCGCGCAGGCCGAGGAGATCGAATAGTTCACGCCCTTGATCTTGAACCAGGTCGCGAGCGTCGCGGAGGCCGTGGACGACATCGCCTTCGGCACGGCAAACGGTCCGACGCGCTTCGGCCCCTTGGTGCGGGTGATGTCGGCGGATTCGACGATGGTGCGGGCCGACGGGCCGCCGGAACCCATGATGATGCCGGTGCGGATGTTGGAGATATCTTCGGACGACAGACCGGAATCCTGGATCGCCTGCTCCATCGCGATATGATTCCACCCCGCGCCCTGGCCGAGGAAGCGCATCGCACGCCGGTCGACGACCGTCGCAGGATCAATCGTCGGCGCACCTTGCACCTGCGAACGGAAGCCGAGTTCGGCATATTTCTCAGCCCGCGAAATGCCTGACTTCGCCTCGTGAAGGCTCGCAAGCACTTCCTGGGTGTTGTTTCCGATGGACGAGACGATACCCATCCCGGTGACCACAACCCGCCTCATGACAGCCTCGCCTAAATCATTGTCTTTCTTGGTGATGCGCTCAGCCCAGGCTCACGCCCTGCTTGAACAGGCCGACCTTCAGATCCTTCGCGCGATAGATAATCTGGTCATCGACCGAAAGCCATCCGTCGGCGATACCGAGCACCAGCTTTGAACGCATCACGCGCTTGATATCGATGTTGTACACAACCTTACGGGCCTCGGGCAGCACCTGGCCGCTGAACTTCAGCTCGTTCAGGCCAAGGGCGCGGCCGCGCCCTTCACCGCCGCTCCAGCCCAAATAGAAGCCGACCATTTGCCACAGCGCATCGAGGCCGAGGCAGCCGGGCATGACGGGATCGTTCTTGAAGTGGCAGCCGAAGAACCAGAGGTCGGGCTTCACGTCGAGCTCGGCCCGCACCATTCCCTTGCCGAACTCCCCGCCATTGTCGTTGATTTCCGCGATGCGGTCGAACATCAGCATCGGCGGCAGCGGCAGCTGGGCATTGCCCGGGCCGAACATTTCGCCGCGGCCGCATGCCAGCAGATCTTCGTATTCGTAGCCGTTGCGCCTGTTCAGCATGCGGAAGCCTCTGTTCAAATCCCGATTGAGCGGCGTTTCTGGCGAAAATGGGCCCCGTTTCGTTCGGAAAGCCGCGCCAATTCCCGTCATGAGGCGCGACTGCCACGAGCCAGGATGGACTGCGGGCCGGGCCTCAATGCCCGGCTGCGCCATAATCGGCCAAGCGGAACCGGGGGCTCTCTAACACAGGCATTTCGGGTGGCAAAGCGATCTCATGAAGGTAAAGTGACCACCTGCTCGCCCGGTTCCATTTCTCATTAGAACCTCTCTAGTTGCGAGAAACTTGCATCTGCATCTATCTGTCCATATATTGCATATAGATGCAGTGTCCACGCGTGCCCGAAATCTGGAAATGAGCGAGAATCCCGCGCCCCATCACGACGACGACGTCCATTCCGCCGCCCTCCTGTCCGGCCGCCAGCCGGCCTTGACCGGCTGCCCGTGGCACGACGTCAACGAAATGCTCCAGTCCGCGGGGCTTCGTCCGACGCGCCAGCGCATGGCGCTCGGCTGGCTCCTGTTCGGCAAGGGTGCTCGCCACCTCACGGCTGAAATGCTCTATGAGGAGGCGACGCTGGCCAAGGTGCCGGTGTCGCTCGCGACCGTCTACAACACGCTGAACCAGCTGACCGATGCCGGCCTGCTGCGCCAAGTCAGCGTCGACGGCACCAAGACCTATTTCGACACCAACGTCACCACCCACCACCATTATTACCTCGAGAACAGCCACGAGCTAGTCGATATCGAGGATCCGCATCTGGCGCTGTCTAAGATGCCGGAGGTGCCCGAGGGTTACGAGATCGCGCGCATCGACATGGTCGTGCGCCTGCGCAAGAAGCGCTGAAGATCGATCCAAAGCTGCTGAATTTGTCGTCATGGCCGGGCTTGTCCCGGCCATTGTCGTTTTACGCTGTCATTCCGGGATGGTCCGAAGGACCAGACCTCAGATGCGCAATTACGCATCGGGGAATCTCGAGATCCCGGGATGACCCTTCGGGTCAGTTGACCTGCTCGTCCGAATAAACGCCCCAGAGGCGCTCCTGCTGGATCCAGCCGTCAAAGCCGTTGCCGGTGACGCGACACCAGTTTGCAGTGCACTTCTTGACCTGCGTGACGACGCCGGCCTGGAGCTTGGCCGCAACCGCGCTGTCGAGATCGGCGCGGTCGTAGATCGGGGCGAGGTCGTCCTTGTGCTTCATGGTGACGACCGCAGTGCGGCGGCCCGACAGCAGCGAATGATAGACCCAGCCCTCAGCGCCTTCGGAATCGCGCACCCGGCGCCAGTTCTCGAACTCGGCGGTGATTTCGACCGGCAGGCCGGCGCGGGTGTAGACCCAGGCGACGTCATTGTCCTTGGTCGGGCCGGCGCGCACGTTCACATGATCCGATTTGAGGCTGACATAACGCGGCACCGGCAGGCCGCTCGCGGTCTGGGGGGTGCTGTCCTTCGCCGAATGCCCGGGGCTGACCGAGGCGCTCAACCAGGTGCAAACGAGCGCCATCACCGAACAAAAACGCCCCAACGCCATCAACCCGTCTCCTGTCGAGGGCCCCGCCACGCCGGGCCCTCACCCCAAAATCAGAACCTGCCGCGCAAGCCCCTCGCCCGTGTTCCCGAAGCCTTAACCCGTGGTTCTTGTCTTGGCCCGGCCTTCTGCTAGAGAGGACGGACACTTGAACAACCAGTTTGCCCCGATTTTCCGGTCGGAAATGTCGGGAGAGCTTGAAGGAAGCGCCGGGGACGACACGGCAAAGGCAGTGTCGAACAACCGGGTTAATGAGGCCTCAACGGCCGGCCTTTGGTAACAGAGGCGGCTTGCGGCGCCTCATGAGGGCATGACATGTCGGTGAAGAAAAAGCCCCTCGTGGTGGTGACGCGCAAGCTGCCGGACTCGATCGAGACCCGGATGCGCGAGCTGTTCGACGCGCGGATCAATCTCGAGGACACACCGATGTCGGCCGAGCAGATCGCTGAGGCCGCGCGCACCGCCGACGTGCTGGTTCCGACCGTCACCGACCACATCACCGCCGACATCGTCAACCAGCCCGACTGCAAGCTCCGCCTGATCGCCAATTTCGGCAACGGCGTCGACAATATCGACGTCGAGGCCGCGCATGCCCGCGGCATCACCGTCACCAACACGCCAAAGGTTCTGACCGAAGACACCGCCGACATGACCATGGCGCTGATCCTGGCGGTGCCGCGCCGGATGATCGAAGGCGCCTCGATCCTGACTGAAGGAAAGCCCTGGCCCGGCTGGTCACCGACCTGGATGCTCGGCCACCGCATCGGCGGCAAGCGTCTCGGCATCATCGGCATGGGCCGCATCGGCCAGGCGGTCGCGCGCCGCGCGCGCGCCTTCGGCCTCCAGATCCACTATCACAATCGCCGCCCCGTGGCGCCCAAGATCGCCGAAGAGTTAGGGGCGACCTATTGGGAAAGCCTCGACCAGATGCTGGCGCGGATGGACATCATCTCGGTGAACTGTCCGCACACGCCAGCGACCTATCATCTGCTGTCGGCGCGGCGGCTGAAGCTGATCCGCAAGGACGCCTACATCGTCAACACCGCGCGCGGCGAGGTGACCGACGAGGACACGCTGATCAAGCTGATCGAGGGCGGCGAGATCGGCGGCGCCGGCCTCGACGTCTACGAGCACGAGCCCGCGGTCAATCCAAAGCTGGTGCGGCTCGCCAAGGCCGGCAAGGTGACGCTGCTGCCGCATATGGGCTCGGCCACGATCGAGGGCCGCGTCGAGATGGGCGAGAAGGTGATCATCAACATCCGCACCTTCCTCGACGCGCACAAGCCGCCGGATCGCGTGCTGCCGAGCATGCTCTGAGGTTTATTTGCCGCGCGCTTCGTGCCTGCGCCAATCCGCGGCGAAATCGATGAAAGCGCGTAGCGCGGGCGGCGTCTGGCGGCGGCTCGGATAGTACAGGAACGGGCCCGGAAACGGCTCGCACCAATCTTCCATCAAGCTGACCAGCGTGCCGGACGTCACGGCGTCATGGACGTAGCCATCGAGCGTCGCCCAGATGCCGGCGCCGTCGAGCGCAGCGCGCATGGCGAGCCCCATGTTGGTCGAGATCAGCTTTGCGGGCGGATCGACCTTCACGATCTGGCCAGCCTTCTCGAACTCCAGATCATGCATGACGCCGCTCGAGTAGCGGGCGCGGATGCAGTCATGGTCGAGCAGATCTTTCGGATGCTTCGGCTTGCCGCGGCGCGCGATGTACGCAGGCGATGCGACGACGACATAGCTCTGCTGACCGCTCAGCGGGATCGCCACCATGTCCTGCGCGAGGTGCTCGCCATAACGCACGCCGGCATCGTAGCCCGCGCTGACGATGTCGACGAAGCCGCTTTCGGAAACGATGTCGAGATCGACCTGCGGGTAGGTCGCGAGAAACGGCCCGACCATCGGCGCCAGCACGAGGTCCACCGCCGGCGGCGGCGCGTTGATGCGCAGGCGGCCCGAAGCCACCTCGCGCAGGCCGCGGACCTGATCCAGGGCATCGCCGACATCGCGCAGCGCCGGAGCGATGCGGGATAGCAGCAGCTCGCCCGCCTCGGTCAGCGCGACGCTGCGGGTGGTGCGGTTCATCAGGCGGACGCCAAGGCGCTCCTCCAGGTCCCGCAGCCGCTGGCTAAGGCTCGACACCGACACGCGAATTTCAATCGCCGCACGCCGGAAATTGCGGGTGCGGGCAACCGCCACGAAGACGTCGAGATCACGCAGATCGGGCTCGGCCATTGTTCGTTATGATGAACAAGCCATACTGGATTGTCCAGCTTATCGGCCTAATCGGTCAGGCGCATATCTGGCCTCGTCACGCGGCACAATCAGCCTGCCGCCTTTTCGAGGAGAACCATCATGGAACAGCGCAAACTCGGTTCAACCGGCCCGACCGTCTCCGCCCTTGGTCTCGGCTGCATGGGCATGTCGGAGGTCTATGGCCCCGCCGACCGCGGCGAAAGCATCGCCACGGTCCATGCGGCGCTCGATGCCGGCATCACACTGCTGGACACCGGCGATTTCTACGCCATGGGCCACAATGAAATGCTGGTGCGTGAGGCCCTGAAGGATGTGTCGCGCGACAAGGTGCAGATCAGCGTGAAGTTCGGCGCGCTGCGCGGTCCCGCCGGCGAATTCTCCGGCATGGACACAAGGCCAGCCGCGACCAAAAACTTCCTGGCTTATTCGCTGCAGCGCCTCGGCACCGATTACATCGACATCTACCGTCCGGCGCGTCTCGATCCCAACGTTCCCATCGAGGAGACGATCGGCGGCCTCGCCGATCTCGTGAAGGCCGGCTACATCAGGCATATCGGCCTGTCCGAGGTGGGCTCCGACACCATCCGCCGCGCGCACGCCGTGCATCCGATCGCCGATCTCCAGATCGAATATTCGTTGATCGAGCGCGGCATCGAACGCGACATCCTCAAGACCTGCCGCGAGCTCGGCATCGGCATCACGGCCTAYGGCGTGCTGGCGCGCGGCCTGATCAGCGGCCATTGGTCGAAGGACTCCGGCAAGACCGGCAGGGATTACCGGCCGATGACGCCGCGCTTCCAGGGCGCAAATCTCGACGCCAATCTCGCGCTGGTGGAATCCCTGCGGGCGATCGCCACAGAGATCGGCGCAACGCCGGCGCAAGTTGCGATCGCCTGGGTAGCGGCGCAGAGCAAAGAGATCATACCGCTGGTCGGCGCACGCACGCGCAACCGTCTCAACGAAGCGCTCGGCGCGGCGAAGGTAACGCTGACGCCGGCGCATCTCGCGGCGCTTGCAAAAGCATTTCCGCCCGACGTCGCTTCCGGCACGCGCTACGCGGCCGAGCAGATGGCGCATCTCGACAGCGAGAAGCCGGCCACGCGGTAGCGGCGGCGATCAGGTGCGATGGGCGCGGAGGTCAGTGATGACAGGCCCATCGCCGTTGAGCGGATTGGCCGGATCGCGCGCGTAGCGCAGCGTCTCGAAGCGCATCGCGCGCGCATCGATCATCAAGAGGCGGCCGACGAGGCCGTCGCCGAAGCCGACGATCTCGCGGATCGCCTCCAGCGCCATCATCGAGCCCATCACGCCCGCAAGCGCGCCCATGACGCCGGCCTCGGCGCAGGCCGGCACGGTGCCGGGCGGCGGCGCTTCCGGAAACAGGCAGCGATAGGTCGGATTGAACACGCCCTGCTCATTCTTCTCATGCGCGCGGATGGTGGTGAGCGAGCCGTCGAACGTGCCGAGCGCCGCCGTGATCAGCGGCCGCTTCGCGAAGAAGCAGGCGTCCGAGACCAGATAACGCGTCGAGAAATTGTCGGAGCCGTCGAGCACGAGATCGTAGTCTCCGATCATGCTCAGCGCATTGTCGGCATTGAGCCAGGTGGCGTGGCCGACGAAGCGGACATGCGGATTGAGCGCGGAGATCCGCTCGGCCGCGCTCTCGACCTTGTGCCGGCCGATATCGGGCGTCGTATGGATCACCTGGCGCTGGAGGTTTGACAGCGAGACCACGTCGTCATCGACCACGCCGAGCGTGCCGACGCCGGCGGCCGCCAGATACATCAGCGCGGGCGCGCCGAGCCCGCCGGCGCCGATCACCAGCACGGAGGCCCGCTTCAGCGCAGCCTGGCCCGGCCCGCCGACGTCGCGCAGCACTATATGCCGGGCATAGCGTTCAAGTTCGTCCGGGCTCAGCATCGTCGTCCTTCGTACCTCTCGCCCCTCATGATGAGGCGGCGCAACACCTGAACCACCCCAACATTGTTCGCGACCAACGAGATGTGCTTCAATGGTAGCACGTTCAATGGGCTGGCTGGATTTGTCATGAGATCGATGCTTGCGGCAACACTGATGTTCGCGGCTGCCACAGGCGCTAGCGCCCAGATGACGACACCAGAGATCCCCGGCACCAAGCCGAAGCCGGTCCAGACCGTGCCGATCCGGCCTCCCGCACTGCAGACGCCGTCGGCGACGGCCGATGCGATGGCGCAGGCGGAACGGCTGTCGCTCCAGTCCGACCTCGCCTGGGTCGGCCAATATAACGGCGCCATCACCGGCGACGTCAGCGCGCGCATGGTCGAGGCGATCAAGGACTATCAGAAGGCCAAGGGCGGCAAGCCGACCGGCGTGCTCAATCCGCAGGAGCGCGCCGCGCTCGCCGAGACCGCGCGGCGGAAGCAGGAGAGCGTCGGCTGGAAGATCGTGATGGAGCCGACCAGCGGCGCCCGGCTCGGTATCCCCGGCAAATTGGTGCCGCAGCAGGCGACCGATGCCAACGGCTCGAAATGGACTTCGCCGACCGGCACGGTGCAGGTGCTGCTGAGCCGCCGCAAGGAAGCCAACCCGACCACGGCGAAACTCGCCGAGCTGGAGAAGGAGCCGTCGGGGCGCAAGGTCGACTACACCGTGGTGAAGCCCGACTTCTTCGTACTATCGGGATTGCAGGGCCTCAAGAAATTCTACGTGCGAGGCACCTTTAAGGGCGACGAAGTCCGCACCATGACGATCCTCTACGACCAGGCGACGGAGAACACCGTCGAGCCGGTCGTTATCGCGATGTCGAGCGCGTTCAATGCGTTTCCGACGGGACCGCAGGCCGGGCCGCCGCCGCGCAAGACCGTCGAATACGGCACCGGCATCGTCGTCAGCGACGACGGTGCGATTGTCACCGACCGCCTCGTCACCGATAACTGTCTCGCGATCACCATTGCCGGCTATGGCAGCGCCGACCGTCTCGCCGAGGACAAGGAGCACGATCTCGCGCTCCTGCACATCTACGGCGCGCGCGGCCTGAAGCCGCTCAGCCTCACCGGCGGTACAGCGAAGACGAGCGTCGATGTCATCGGTATTGCCGATCCGCAGAGCCAGGGCGGAGCTGCGGGCGTGTCGAGCCTCAAGGGCGCGCTGGCGCCGGTCACAGCAAGCGATTCCGCGCTTTCCCCTCCTCCGGCGGTCGGCTTCTCCGGCAGCCCGGCCATCGACGGCGATGGCAAATTCGCCGGCGTCGCGCTGTTGAAGCCGGCGATGGTCGCGGGGCCCGCGACATCGGTGCCGGCGTCGCAGGCGGTGATGGTGTCTGCAGAAGCGGTGCGTAATTTCCTGAAGGCGAACGATGTCACGGCGAACGGCACGTCGACGGATGCGAAGGCGGCCGTCGTCCGCGTGATCTGCGTGCGGAAGTAGGCGAGAGAGAATAACACTTCTCTCGTGTCCCGGACGCGGTGCGGAACGCAATGCCCTCTCCGTTGAGCCACGCAGCTCCTACACGGTCTCACGTGCTCTTTGGCGAAGGTCCCAGATTTTCGAGGGGCGCGGTCAGCCTGCATGTAAGCCCGGCTGCGCCATACGAAACGTCAACGGAACCGCTGAAATCGTCCTTCAGCACCCGGGAAATCAGCCTGGAGCCAAAGCCTGTGCCGACGGGTTTCGATACGGACGGACCGCCAATCTCCTGCCAGACAAAGACAAATTTTGACTCGCCATCCTGAGCCTCGGTTGACCATGTAATCGATACGCAGCCTCCCGCTACGGTCAGAGCGCCGTACTTCGAAGCGTTGGTCGCGAGCTCGTGGAGCGCCAATGACAGAGCCAGCGCTTGTCGAGATTTCACGACGAGTGGAGGACCCGAGACGATGAAGCGGCCTTCGCCTGTCCGATAAGGTGCAAGAGCAGTGCCGATCACATCGTGGAGTGGCGCGGCCGCCCAATTTGATGCGGTCAGCAGATCCTGCGCTCGTCCAAACGCGCCGAGCCGTGCCTGGTACTTTTCGAGATCGGCTTTGCTCGTCGGGTCACGAAATGTCTGGGCAGCTACCGCGCTCAACACTGCGAGCGTGTTCTTGACGCGGTGCTTCAGCTCCTCATTGATGAGGTTCAGCGCTTCCCTTGCCATATGCTCGGACGTGACATCCCTGCAGACGACAAGCACGCCGCCCACCTTGCCTTCAAGATCAATTGGACCAAAGCTGTACGTCCACCAAACGTCCTCGCGGCGCCCGTGACGGGTCACCGGCACCAGCTGGTCCTCATTCCAGGTCGCCCCCTTGCCCGACATGACGTACTCGATCTGGGGACCAATGATGTCCCAGATCTCGGCCCAACACTCACGGCCGCGCGCGCCCAAAGCGCTTGGGTGCCTTTCCGGCCCCATCGTCTCCCGGTATGCATCGTTGTAGAACTGGATGAGTTCTGGTCCCCACCAAATGAACATCGGGTGCCGCGAGGTCAGAACGAGCCGCACTGTAACTCGAAGACTTTGGGGCCAAGTGTCCGGAGAGCCCACGGATGTGCTTGACCAGTCAAACGCTCGCGTCAAAGAGCCCATCTCGCCGCCGCCGGCCAGGAAGTCGCCGCTTATATCGCCGCCCATACGCACAGCCTTACTCAGACGCTGATCGACGAGCCTGCCGCCAGTGTTCCGCACCCTACATTGCCGAACTTGTGCCGTCATCTGCGCGGATCGGGCCGCATAGGCGACATCTGCCTCGCACCGAAAAATACCGCGGAGGTTCGAAAACCGCGAACCGCTGGATTTGCGGTCGCGACACCTGCCGGCGATTGGACGACGTCAGTTGTACAAGAGGTACGAGCGCACCGTCCTTGTGAATGCGCGGTCAGCTCAACCTGAACCTGACACCGCTCCGCGCAAGCCCTCCAGAGATCCCGACCGGCGTGCCGTCCGCGCGCCAGCAGGCGGCGCCGGTCATGCTGCCGTCGTCGTGGAAGGCAATGCCGTTCATGCCGCCCGCCACCGTCGCGACGGGCTGCACCTTGTGGCCGAGGCCCGCAAGCTTCGCGCGCACGGCCTCCGGCACCTTCTGCTCGACTTCGAGCGTGTTGCCTTCGGTCCAGATGCGCGGCGCCTCGACCGCTTCCTGCAGGCTCATGCCGTGGTCGATCAGATTGACCAGCGCCTGCATCGCGCTGGGGAAGATGCGCTTTCCCCCGGGCAGGCCGAGCGCATAGCGCAGCTTGCCGCCGCGCAGCGCCATCATCGGCGACATCGAGGTGGTGACGCGCTTGCCCGGCGCCAGCGACAGCGCGTGGCCGGGGCGCGGATCGAACAGGTTCATGTAGTTGTTGGCGATGGCGCCCAGGCCCGGGATCATGATCTTGGCGCCAAAGAGATTGTTGATGGTCTGCGTGGTCGCGACGACGTTGCCAAACGCGTCCGCCGCGGTCATGTGCGTGGTGTGCGCGCCTTCGAGCTGCGAGACGCCGGCGCCCCAGGCCTGCGCCCGCGCCGGATCGATGGCGCGGCGGCGTTCGTCGGCATAGGCCTTCGACGTGAGCTTCTCTACAGGCACGCCGACATAATCAGGGTCGCCGCTGGCGGCCGCACGGTCGGCGAAGGCGATCTTCAGGACTTCGGCGAGATAGTGGATGGTCTCTGATGTACCGAAGCCGAGATCTCCGATGTCATAGCCCTCGAGAATGTTCAGCATCTGCGCGATGTGGACGCCGGAGGCCGCGGGCGGCGGCGGGCCAAGGATAGTCCAGCCGCGATAGTCGGCGCGGATCGGTTGCCGTTCAACGGTCTTGTAGCCGGTGAGATCGTTGCGGCGGATGAAGCCGCCGGTCTTCTCCATGTAGTCGACGAGGATGTCACCAAGCGGCCCCTCGTAGAGCGCGGTCTCGCCGTGGTCGGCGATGGTGCGGAGCGTCTCGGCATATTCGGCCTGCACCACGCGTTCGCCGACCTTGAGCGGCTCGCCATCAGGCAAATAGATCGCCGCAATCGGCTTGTCCTTGCGCATCTCGGCGGCGCTCTCGCTGATGCATTCGTGCAAATATGGCGTCGCCGCATAGCCGCGCGCGGCATGCTTGATCGCGGGCTGCATCACGTCGCCAAGCGACATGGTGCCGAACCGGCGCAGCGTCTCGCACCAGGCTTTCAGCGAGCCCGGCGTGGCGACCGCCTTCGGGCCGTTGAGGTTCTCGTTGCCGACGGTGTCGAACACGTCATGCGCCGCGCCCGGCGCGGAGGTGTAGGTGGTGTCGCGCACCGCGGCGGGCACGGTGCTCTGCCCATCGATGAAACGGTGGCTGCCGTCAGCCAGACGTATATGCGCCATGCCGCCGCCGATGATGCCGACCATCATCGGCTCGACCACGGTCAGCGTGAACAGGGTCGCGATCGCGGCGTCGATGGCGTTGCCGCCCGCGGCCAGCATCTCGGCGCCGGCGCTTGAGGCCAGCGGATGGTTGCTGACCACCATGCCGCGGCTCGAGACCGCCGGCATCTTCTGGCATTCAAAGATCGTTGCCGTCCGGTCGCGCCAGTTTCCGCCCATGCCGCCTGCCCCTTTTATTCACGGCGGCAAGCACATCATACGCGCGATGACGGGTCCAGTATTGGTACGGATTAGCTGGCATTCCCGATTCTGCCATCATCGTTACCGTTGATTCGGACATCCGCGGTCCCCTTTGGATCGGGCAGGGCACGTCCTGAGCGAGTAGAGCTCAGCATCGAGAAGCGATGCACGTTCGCGTGGCGTTACCCCACAGACCCAAGCATTCCAAAGGATTCAACTTTCCATGCACACGATCGTACTGGCCACCCAAAAGGGTGGCAGTGGCAAGAGCACGCTTGCCATCGGCCTCGCGCTGGCGGCCAAGCAGGCCGGCTTCACCGTCCGCCTGATCGAAACCGACCCCCAGGGTACCCTGTCCAACTGGCTGCGTCGCCGCCACGCTGACGATCTCGTCGTCGAGCCGATCTATCACGCGGCCGACATCGCGCCGCGCCTGAAGATGCTGGCCGACAGCGGCTTGCAGCTCGCGATCGTCGACACCGCGGCCGGCCTCAGCGCCGCGACCACCGCCGCGATCCGCCATTCCGACCTCTGCCTGATTCCCGCTCGCCCGAGCGTTGCCGACATCGAGGCGACCGTCTCGACGCTGAGCGTCGCGCGCGCCTGGAAGCGGCCCTACGGCTTCGTGCTGAACCAGGCGCCGATCCGCGGCCAGCGCATCGACAACGCCGCCAACACGCTCGCCGAGGAAGCAGCGCTCGATCTCGCCGAGGTGCTCGCGCGCCCGCTGATCGTGATGCGCAACGACCACCAGGACTCACTCGCGAGCGGCCTCGCCGTCAGCGAATTCGCGCCGAACGGCAAGTCGGCGGACGAGATCCGCGGCCTCTGGCGCTGGATCGAGACCCGTCTCGAGCTCGAAGCCACGACCAACGTCCTGATCGACCAGGTCATCTCGGTCGCGGACGGGATGCTGCACGTCGCCGCCGAACACGCGGCGGACGAGACCACGACACTGGCGTCCTGAGCGGGGCGATCGCTCGGACGACAGGCGGCCTCTTCACTTATCCGGTTGAAGAGCCCAAGCGACGAATCAATCCGGCCACCAGCCCGGCCGGATTGCTTCGCTTCGCGTTTTTTCAGGCGAGCAACCATCCTCTTCGTCATTGCGAGCGCAGCGAAGCAATCTAGAGTCTTTCCGCGGAGGGATTCTGGATTGCTTCGCTGCGCTCGCAATGACGGCGTGGTGGGGTCGTCGCCTTCGCCGAGACTCACGGCCTATCGGCGGCAGGCCCGATCTTCACTTCTGACATTTCTGACACCAGAAGGTGGAGCGCCCGTTCTGGGTGAATCGCTTCACGGTGCCGCCGCACCCTGGCGTCTTGCAGGTCTCGCCCTCGCGGTCATAGACCTTGAAGGAGTGCTGGAAATAGCCGAGTTCGCCCGAGGTCTGGCGATGGTCGCGCAAGCTGGAGCCGCCGGCCTTGATCGCGTCGTTCAGCACGGTGTGAATGGCACTCACCAACCGCTTCGCATGATCGGTCGGCTCGCCGCCGCYGACACCCTTGCGACCCTTGGTCGCGAGTGTCGCGGCAATGCGGCGCGGTGACAGATGCGAGCGATGCAGCGCTTCGCAGACATAGATGTTGCCGAGCCCGGCGACCACGCGCTGGTCGAGCAGCGCGGCCTTCAGGCTCGTCGTCTTGCCCTCGCACGACCGCGCCAGCATCGCAGCATCGAATTCGTTGCCGAGCGGCTCGGGACCGAGGTCGCGCAGCAGTGGCTCGTCCTCAAGCGCGTTGCGCGCGATCACTTTCATGTAACCGAAGCGGCGCGGGTCGTTGAACACGATGTCGGCGCCGGAGGACATCCGAAACAGCACGTGGTCGTGCGTGGAGTCCTTGCCACGCGGGTAGTGAAACTCGCCCGGCGCGGCCTCGTTGTCCGGCTTGATGACGCGGAACGAGCCCGACATGCCCAGATGCATCAGCAGCACGTCGCCGGAGGCGAGATCGGCCATGAGATATTTTGCACGGCGGCCAAGCCCCGTGACGACCTGCCCCTGGAGCCGGGCCACGAAATCGGGCTGGAAGGGAAAGCGCAGATCCGGCCTGCGGGCCTCTGCGACGAGGATTTTCGCACCCTCCATGACGGGCTGAAGGCCGCGGCGGACGGTCTCGACTTCGGGCAATTCAGGCATGGTCAGGCATTCACCTTATGAGGGCGGTGTGATAGCGCCATTGCGGCGGCCGCGCTATGGTCCGCCCAGTGGAGTAGAGTAATGGATCGGCCGGGCGAAACCACGCATTTTGGCTTCAGGGACGTTCCCCTGGGGGACAAGCAGACGCTGGTGAACGATGTGTTTCACAGCGTGGCGTCGCGCTATGACTTGATGAACGACCTGATGTCCGGTGGCCTGCACCGGGTCTGGAAGGACATCATGATCACCGCGCTCAACCCGCCGCGGGGTGACCGGCCGTTCGCGCTGCTCGACGTTGCCGGCGGCACCGGCGACATCTCGTTCCGCGCTRCCAAGGCGGCAGGTCCCGGCTTCCATGCCACGGTGTGCGACATCAACGCCGAGATGCTGGCCGTGGGCCGCGAGCGTGCCGCGAAGCGGCATCTCGACACCCAGGTCGATTTCGTCGAGGGCAATGCCGAAGCGCTCGCCTTCGCGGACCGCAGCTTTGACGCATATACGATCGCTTTCGGCATTCGCAATGTGCCGCGGATCGACCTGGCGCTGCGCGAGGCCTATCGCGTGCTGAAGCCCGGCAGCCGCTTCCTGTGCCTGGAATTCTCCACCGTCGAGATGCCTGGGCTCGACCGGATCTATGACCTGTTCTCGTTCAAGGTGATCCCGCCGCTCGGCCGCATGGTCACGGGCGACGCCGAGTCCTACCAGTATCTCGTCGAATCGATCCGCAAGTTTCCGAAACCCAACGCCTTCGCCGACATGATCCGCGACGCCGGCTTCGCCCGCGTCGGCTGGCAGACATTGTCCGGCGGCATCGTCGCACTGCATTCGGGCTGGCGTTTGTGATTTCTTCCATTACCCACATTTCGCGCCTGATCCGCGCCGCGTTCGTGTTTGCGCGCGAGGGCGTGTTCGGTTCCGTCGATCCGACCCTAGTGCCGCCGCCAGGGCAACTCGCGCTGAAGCTTGCGYGCCTCGTCGAACGGCGCGGTCCAAAGCACGGACCACGGCTGACGCGCGCGCTGACCCGGATGGGCCCAGCCTATCTCAAGCTCGGGCAGTTTCTGGCCACGCGTCCCGACGTCGTCGGCGTCGTCATGGCGCGTGATCTGGAAAGCCTCCAGGATCGCTTGCCGCCGTTTTCGCAAGCCGAAGCGGAAGCCGCGATCGCGAGCTCGCTGGAGCGTCCGCTCAAGGACGTGTTCGCGAGCCTCGGCCCGCCGGTCGCCGCCGCCTCGATCGCGCAGGTGCATCGCGGCGAGGTGTCGCGCGACGGTGTCCGCAGGCCTGTCGCGGTGAAGGTGCTGCGGCCGAACGTGGCCTCGCGATTCCGCCGCGATCTCTCCGATTTCTTCTACGTCGCGCACAAGGCCGAGACCTATTCGAGCGAGGCGCGGCGTCTGCGCCTGATCGAAGTCATCAACACCATGTCGCGCTCGGTCGCGATGGAGATGGACCTGCGGCTGGAAGCGGCTGCAATGTCGGAGATGGCGGAGAACACAGGCGACGATCCTGATTTTCGCGTGCCGACCGTCGACTGGGACCGCACCACGCACAACGTGCTGACAATGGAGTGGATCGACGGCATCGCGCTGAACGATCACAAGCGCCTGGCAGAGGCGCAGGTCGACCTGCCCGATCTCGGCCGCAAGGTGATCCAGAGTTTTCTGCGCCACGCGCTGCGCGACGGCTTCTTCCACGCCGACATGCATCCCGGCAACCTGTTCCTCGATGACGCCGGCCGTCTGGTCGCGGTGGATTTCGGCATCATGGGCCGGCTCGGGATGAAGGAGCGGCGCTTCCTCGCCGAGATCCTGCTCGGCTTCATCACCCGCGATTATCGCCGCGTCGCTGAGGTGCATTTCGAGGCGGGCTATGTGCCGGCGCACCACTCGGTCGAGAACTTTGCGCAAGCGATCCGCGCCATCGGTGAACCCATTCACAACCGCACGGCGGAAGAGATCTCGATGGCGCGGCTGCTGACGCTGCTGCTCGAGGTCACCGGTCTGTTCGACATGACGACGCGGCCCGAGCTGATCCTGCTGCAGAAGACCATGGTGGTCGTCGAGGGCGTGGCGCGCGCCTTCGATCCCAAGCTCGACATCTGGAAGGTCGCCGACCCCGTGGTGCGCGAATGGATCGAGCGCAATCTCGGCCCGCTCGGCCGGGTGCAGGGCGCGCTCTCCGGCGGCAGCGACCTCGCCCGCGTGCTGATGCGCCTGCCCGACATCGCGCAGCGCTCGGTCGCGGTGCTCGAGCAGCTCGAGACCATGACGCGGGAAGGCATCCGGCTGTCGCCGGAGAGCATCGCCGCGATGGGGCGCAGCGAAGGCCGCAAGAACCGCTGGCGCACCGTGGCGCTCTGGATCATCGCCGCCACCTTCATCGGAATCCTGATCGCCGTCCGGAATCTGTGATTGCACTGCAATCACGGAAACGATAGCATCGCTATCATTCCGTGCTGGAGGGGCGTCATGGCAAGCCTGACCATCCGCAAGCTCGACGAGGGCGTCAAAACCTATTTGCGCCTGCGCTCGGCCAGGAACCGCAGGTCGGTCGAGGAAGAGGTCCGGGTCATCCTCGGGGAGCTGATCGAGGGCCGCGAGGAGCCGCTGACGCCGTTTGCGCTGCCGCCGGCCCAGTCCACCGCCCCCACGCCGCAACGGACCGGCGCCCTCCCCGAGGCCAGCGTCACCCTGATCATCGGGGGCGGGATCGCGGCCTATAAGTCGCTCGACCTGATCCGCCGGCTCAAGGAACGCCGGATCGAGGTCCGTTGCGTCCTGACCAAGGCGGCGCAGCATTTCGTCACGCCGCTGGCCGTGAGCGCGCTGTCGCATGAGCGCGTCTACACTGACCTGTTCGACCCCCAGAGCGAGTTCGACGCCGGGCACATCCGCCTGGCGCGCGACTGCGACCTGATCGTCGTCGCGCCCGCGACCGCCGATCTCCTGGCGAAGATGGCCAATGGCCATGCCGATGATCTCGCCAGCGCCATCCTGCTTGCGACCAACCGCAAGGTCCTGCTGGCGCCGGCGATGAACCCACTGATGTGGAACAATGCGGCGACCCGCCGCAACGTGACGCAGCTTCAGCGTGACGGCGTGGTCCTGATCGGCCCGAATTCCGGCGAGATGGCGGAGGCAGGCGAAGCCGGAATCGGCCGCATGTCCGAGGCGATCGAGATCGCCACCGCCGCCGAGCGCCTGCTACGGCCGCCGGTGCCGCGCCCGCTCGCCGGCAAGCGCGTGCTGATCACCGCAGGTCCCACCCACGAGCCGATCGACCCGGTGCGCTACATCGCCAACCGCTCCTCCGGCAAGCAGGGCTTTGCCATCGCCGCCGCCGCGCAGGCTGCCGGCGCCGAGGTGATTTTGGTCAGCGGCCCGGTCGATCTCGGCGATCCCCCGGGCGTGACGGTGAAGCGCATCGAATCAGCCCGGCAGATGCTGGAGCAGGTGCAGGCGGCGCTTCCCGCCGACATCGCGATCTTCGCGGCCGCGGTCGCCGACTGGCGGGTCGCCAGTGAGGGCGAGCAGAAGCTGAAGAAGACCTCGGCCGGCATGCCACCGCTTCAGCTGGTCGAGAATCCCGACATCCTCGCCACGATCTCGAAGCTGACCGACCGGCGCCCGCCGCTGGTGATCGGCTTTGCCGCCGAGACCGAGCACCTCATCGACAACGCCAAGTCCAAGCTGGCCCGCAAGGGCTGCGACTGGATCGTCGCCAACGACGTCTCGCCGGCGACCGGCGTGATGGGCGGCGACCGCAACACCGTGCATCTGATCAGTCGCAAGAATGGTGAGGAGGACGGCGAGATCGCAGTTGATTCCTGGCCGGTGATGACCAAGGAACAGGTCGCCATCGAGCTGGTCGCGCATGTTGCAAAGAGCGTGACCGACAAATCCCGGGAGCCGGCATCTTGAGCACGAAAGTCACGGTCGAACTGCAGCAACTGGCCCACGCCGAAGGCCTTCCGCTGCCGGCCTATCAGACCTCCGAAGCCGCCGGCCTCGACCTGATGGCCGCAGTTCCCGACAGCGAGCCGCTGACGCTCGCTGCCGGCCAATATGCGCTGGTGCCGACGGGCCTCGCGATCGCGCTGCCGCCCGGCCACGAGGCGCAGGTGCGGCCGCGCTCGGGCCTTGCCGCCAAGCACGGCGTCACCGTGCTGAACTCGCCCGGCACGATCGATGCGGACTATCGCGGCGAGATCAAGGTGATCCTGATCAACCACGGCGCGGCGCCCTTCGTGGTCAAGCGCGGCGAGCGCATCGCGCAGATGGTGATCGCGCCGGCGGTGCAAGCCGCGCTGGTTCCCGTGGCGACATTGTCCGCGACCGATCGCGGCGCCGGCGGCTTCGGCTCGACCGGCCGCTAACACACGGCAGCTCCAGCCGAATCACCCGAAGAACTACGAGGATTGGAACCGCGCGCCCGGCATTTTTGTGGGACCGCCTTTGCGTTCACGATCTGGACTCTTACCGCTGGAGTCACGGTGGGGGTATTGTCGTTTGATTCGCGCGCGACGGGGGTCGCCGCGCGCAAATTCGTGCGATCTGGGGCAACTATGTCAGGCGTGATCGTGTCGATGCGTCGGACGCTGCTGTCGTGCACATCGTTGGCGCGCAACGGCTTGTTGGGAGGCGCTCTCGCGGCGCTGCTGCCGGCTGCGCCGGCTGAGGCTGCCGACCTCGTCGACACACTTTCCATAATGCTGGACTTCAACCGGCAGGAACTCGCGGTGCTGGCCACCGCGCTCGCGCTGCTCGGCTTCTCGGTCGTGGCCGCGATCCTGTTGATGCGCACGCGCGTGCGCACGGCGAACAACGAGGCGCGGCTGCGCGCGCGGATCGGGGAGCTGCAACTCCAGTCCGATCGCTTCGGCGCGCTGCTGTTCGCCGAGCCGCAGATCCTGATCTCGTGGCCGGCCGGCGACAATCGCGCGCAGATTTCCGGCGACATCTCCATGGTGCTGCCGCGCGATTCCTCCCCCCAGCGCGTCCTCGCGTTCGGAACGTGGCTGCCGCCGGAACCTGCGCTCCAAATGGATCACGCGGTCGATGCGCTACGTGACCGCGGCGACGGGTTCCAGCTGACGCTGACCACCGCGCACGGCCACACGCTGGAGGCCATCGGCCGCGCCATCGGCGGCCAGGCCATTGTCAGGATTCGCGAACTCTCCGGTCTCCGGCGCGATCTGGCCGAGACCAATCTGCGTTACAAGGCCCTCGCCGACGAGACCGAGATGCTGCGCGGCTTTGCCGCCGCCGCGCCCTGGCCTATCTGGGCCAAGGCCGAGAACGGCGCGCTGAGCTACGCCAATCCGGCCTATGTGCGCGCGACCGAGGCAAGCAGCGTCATCGACGCCCAGCAGCGCAAGCTCGAGCTGCTCGACAGTGCCGACCGGACCGCGATGGAGCGGGGCCTGAAGGACGCGGCCAGTTTCACCTCGCGGCTGCCGATCGTGATCGGCGGCGAGCGGCGCATCTACGACGTCCGCGCGGTCAATGTCGGCAGCGGCAATGTCGGCGTCGCCATCGATGCCAGCGAGGCGGATGCGCTGAGCTCGGCGCTCGTGCGGATGGCGGAGGCGCATCGGCGCACGCTGGACCAGCTCTCCTCGGGCGTTGCCGTGTTCGACGGCCAGCGACGGCTCGCCTTCTACAACGATTCCTACCGCCGGCTGTGGGACCTCGACCGCATCTTCCTCGACGCCAATCCCGACGATTCCAGCGTGCTCGACCAGCTCCGCGCAGCGCGCAAGCTGCCGGAGCAGCCGGACTTCCGCGCCTGGAAGGCCAAGCTGCACGAGGCCTATCGCGCGGTCGAGGCCGCCAAGGACACCTGGTACCTGCCCGACGGCCGCGCGCTCTCCGTCGTCACCACGCCGAATCCGGAAGGCGGCGTCACCTATCTGTTCGACGACGTCACCGAAAGCCTCGAGCTCGCCCGCCGCTTCGACGGCATGATCCGCGTCCAGCGCGAGACGCTGGACAGCCTCGCCGAGGGCGTCGCCGTGTTCGGCAGCAACGGCAGGGCGCAGCTGTTCAACCCGGCCTTCGTCCGGATGTGGAAGCTGTCGAGCGACGCCATGCGCGACGAGCCGCACATCCAGACGGTCGAAGGCTGGTGCCATCAGCTGTTCGACGACCCGCAAGTCTGGCGGCAGATCCGCGAGGCCGTCACCTCGATCGAGAGCCGCGCCGACGTGCCGCTGAAGYTCGAACGCAAGGACGGCAGCGTGCTCGACGGCATGATCCGTCCGCTGCATGACGGCGCGACCATGCTGACGTTCCAGGACATCACCGACACCGAGAATGTCGAGCGTGCGCTGCGCGAGCGCAACGAGGCACTTGAGGCCGCCGACCAGATGAAGGTGGATTTCGTCCACCACGTCTCCTACGAGCTGCGCTCGCCGCTCACCACCATCATCGGCTTCGCGCATTTCCTCAGCGATCCCTCGACCGGGCCGCTGACGCCGAAACAGGCCGAATATCTCGACTACGTCACCAAATCCACCAACGCCCTGCTGGCGCTGACCAACAACATCCTGGATCTCGCCACGATCGACGCCGGCGCCATGAAGCTGGAACTCGGCCCGGTCGACGTCAGCAAGGCCATCGAGCTCGCCGCCGAGGGTATCCAGGACCGCCTCGCCACCGACCGCATCCGCCTCAAGGTCGAGATCGCGCCCGATATCGGCAGCTTCGTCGGCGACGAGAAGCGCGTGGTGCAGGTGCTCTATAACCTCCTCGCCAACGCCGTCGGGTTTTCTCCACAGGATTCCACCGTCGGCATCAGCGCACGCCGCACCGAACGCAGCGTGGTCTTCACTGTGACAGATTCCGGGCCTGGAATACCTGCCGACATGAAGGACAAGGTGTTCAACTGGTTCGAAAGCCGCTCGCAGGGGTCGCGTCACCGCGGCGCCGGGCTCGGCCTGTCGCTGGTGCGCTCCTTCGTCGAGCTGCATGGCGGCAAGGTGCGGGTGGATTCGATCGTGGGCAGGGGCACGGTCGTGATCTGCGACTTCCCGACCGACCAGGCGGCGCATCGCGACGCCGCCGAATGACTGAACCGACCACATTCTCCGTCGCGCTTGTCAACGAGACGGCCACTGCGCAATTGATGGCCGACCTCGCGCTGCTGGTCGGCCCCGGCGACGTCATCACCCTCACCGGCGATCTCGGTGCCGGCAAGACTGCGGCTGCGCGCGCCATGATCCGCTATCTCGCCGGCGACGAGGCGCTGGAAGTCCCGAGCCCGACCTTCACGCTGGTGCAGGGTTACGAGCTGCCGCCGTTTCCGGTGATGCATGCCGATCTCTACCGCGTCGAGGACGAAAGCGAGCTCGAGGAGATCGGCCTGTCGCCGCTTCCCGATGCCACGCTCGTCCTGATCGAATGGCCGGAACGCGCACCGTCGGCGATGCCGCAAGACCGCATCGACATCGCTCTGACGCACCGGCCGGCGCTGGGCTCGAATGCGCGCGCCGCCGACTTCACCGGTTACGGCAAGGCCGCCGCACAAGTCGCGCGGCTGAAGGCGCTGCGGGAATTCCTCGAGGAATCCGGCTACATGGATGCAAGGCGCAAGCACATGGCCGGTGATGCCTCGACCCGCTCCTATGCGCGACTGCTGCGCGACGACGAGATCGTCATCCTCATGAACTTTCCGCAGCGGCCCGACGGCGCTGCGATGTACAACGGAAAATCCTACAGCGCGGCGGTGCATCTTGCCGAGAACATCAAGCCGTTCGTTGCCGTCGACGAAGGCCTGCGCGTGGCGGGAGTCTCAGCGCCCGCGATCCACCACTACGATCTCGACCACGGCTTCCTGATCTCCGAGGATTTCGGCAGCGACGGCGTGATCGAAGGCGATCCGCCGCGCCCGATCGCCGAACGTTACGAAGCTGCGACCGACGTGCTGGCCGTGCTGCACAGCAAGACATTGCCGGAGACGCTGCGGCTGGCGGATCAGACCTACACCATTCCTGCCTTCGACACCGAGGCGCTGCTGATCGAGATCGGGTTGATGCCGGAATGGTATCTGCCCGATCGCAACGCGCCGCTGAGCGACGAGAAGCGCGCGGAATTCTTCGCGATGTGGCGCGAGCTGCTGAAGAAGCCGCTGGCCGCGCCAAAAACCTGGATCATCCGCGACTACCACTCGCCCAATCTGATCTGGCTCGCCGATCGTACTGGCATGGCGCGCGTCGGCGTGATCGACTTCCAGGACACCGTGCTCGGGCCGCGCTCCTATGACGTAGTGTCGCTGCTGCAGGACGCGCGTATCGACGTCCCTGAGACCCTCGAGCTGACACTGCTGTCGCGCTACATCAAGGCGCGGCGCACGGCCGATGCGAGCTTCGATCCGGCCGGCTTCGCCGAGCTCTACGCCATCATGTCGGCGCAGCGGAACACGCGCCTGCTCGGCACCTTCGCCCGCCTCAACCGCCGCGACGGTAAGCCGCATTATCTGCGCCACCAGCCGCGGATCTGGACCTACCTCCAGCGCTCGCTGGCACATCCCGCGCTGGCTCACCTGCGCGACTGGTATCTCGCCAACGTCCCGCCGCCCCAGGGGGCGTCCCAAGAGCCGTCTGAAGAACAGCCTCAAGAGCAGCCCCAAGCCTGATTCGCGGCCCGATTTACCGCCTGTTAGCCATCGCATCGGTATCATCGCCCGCAGGCAGCCGGACAAGGACGGGGCTGGAGCAAGGGCAGATGGCGGTCAAGACGGACCATCGTGGCAACAGCCGGGTTGTTTTCGAGCGCGGGATACCGGCCCAGATGATGGGGATYGACGGCACCTGGCGGCGCGAGTGCACCATGGAGGACGTCTCCGAGAGCGGTGCCAAGCTGACCATCGACGGCTCGGTCGAGGGCCTGCATCTGAAGGAATTTTTTCTCCTGCTGTCGTCCACCGGACTTGCGTACCGTCGCTGTGAGCTGGCGTGGGTCAACGGCGACCAGATCGGCGTCAATTTTCTCAAGCTCGGCTACAAGAAGAAGAAGGCGCGTTCCACATCCGTTGGGGCGTGACGGCCACACCCGTCGTACAACCGTCACGGCAGGTGGTTAAGGCGGTTAAGACGCGGTGCGGCCAATTGCGGTCCGTGTTAGGATTGCTGCGTACGCGAACTTCAAAAGTTCTCAAGTCCAGGATTCCGGGAAAGACGAGTCTGAGAAAGCGAACGATGTCCGTCAAACCGACCAAAGCCATGGTGCTCGCTGCGGGGTTCGGGCTGCGCATGCGTCCGTTGACGGAGAAGATGCCGAAGCCGCTCGTGCCGGTGGCCGGCCAGCCGCTGCTGGACCATGTGCTCGACAAGCTCGGCGACGCCGGCGTGACCGAGGCGATCGTCAATGTGCACTATCTGCCGGACCAGATCATCAACCACACCGCATCCCGCCAGCATCCGCGCGTGACCATCTCGGACGAGCGCGACCAGGTGCTCGGCACCGGCGGTGGCGTGGTCAAGGCGCTGCCGCTGCTCGGCGACGCGCCGTTCTTCCATGTCAATTCCGACACGCTGTGGATCGACGGCGTGCGCTCGAACCTGGCGCGGCTTGCGGAAAACTTCGACCCTGAGCGCATGGACATTCTGCTCTTGATGGCGCCGACCGCGACCAGCATCGGCTATAGCGGCCGCGGCGATTACGGCATGCTGCCCGACGGCGCCCTGCGCAAGCGCAAGGAAAAAGAGGTCGTTCCGTTCGTCTATGCCGGCGCGGCGATCCTGTCGCCATCGATCTTCGCCAACGCACCGCAGGGCGAGTTCTCACTGACCAAGATGTTCGACCGCGCCAACGAGCAGGAGCGGCTGTTCGGCCTTCGCCTCGACGGCGTCTGGATGCATGTCGGCACGCCCGATGCCGTGCATGCGGCGGAAGAGGCGTTTCTGGAGAGCGTGGCGTAGGGCCAGCTCTCGCGTCCCGGACGTGGGTACCGTAGGGTGGGCAAAGCGAAGCGTGCCCACCATCTCTCTGCTTAGAGATCGGGGATACATGGGTGGGCACGGCGCGAGTGCGCCTTTGCCCACCCTACGGCACCTGATCCTAGTCCAGCGAACAGCGGGGACTATCTCCCCCCCACCCATATCCATTTGAATCCGCCTCCCTATATTGGCGCCTGATTCCCGAATCAGGCAGCCCATGCGCGTTTTCAGCGTTCCCATCTCAGTTCCGTTCCTGCGCACGGTCGTCTCGAGCCTGCTCGACGGCCGGCTGGTCGACGGATTCGAGGCGCGCAAGGAACCGGCGCGGCTTGCGGATGCCACGCTGTACCTGCCGACAAGGCGCGCCATGCGCGTCGTTCGCGAGATCTTTCTCGACGAGATGGCCGCCGATGCGGTGGTGCTGCCGCGCATCGTCGCGCTCGGCGACATCGACGAGGACGAACTCGCTTTCGCCGACGAGGGTGAGCAGTTCTCCGGCGGAGCGCCGCTCGACATTCCGCCACGGCTTGGCGAGCTCGAACGGCGGCTGACGCTGGCGCAGCTCGTGGCCGCCTGGGCCAAGGGCCCGGTGCTGTCCCCGCTGGTGGTCGGCGGCCCCGCCTCGACACTCGCGCTGGCCGGCGACCTCGCACGCCTGATCGACGACATGGTGACGCGCGGCGTCGACTGGAGCGCGCTCGACGGCCTGGTGCCCGACATGCTCGACCGCTACTGGCAGCACTCGCTCGAATTTTTGCGGATCGCGCGCATCGCGTGGCCCGGCCATCTCGCCGAGATCAACCGGATCGAGCCCGCGGCGCGGCGCGATCTCCTGATCGCGGCGGAAGCCAGGCGGTTGACCGCGCATCCCCATGGCCCCGTGATCGCCGCCGGCTCCACCGGCTCGATGCCGGCCACCGCAAAATTCCTGCATGCGGTCGCATCGCTGCCGCATGGTGCCGTGGTGCTGCCCGGCCTCGACACCGATCTCGACGACGACGCCTGGCGCAGCATCGGCGGCGTGCGCGATTCGCTCGGCAAGTTCGCCGAGCATCCGGCGTCGAACCATCCGCAATATGCGATGCATGCACTGCTGGAGCGCTTTGGCATCAAGCGCGGCGATGTCGAGCTGCTTCAACCGGCAGCGGACGGCGGCCGCGATCTGCTCGCCTCCGAATCGATGCGGCCATCTGCCAAGACGGAAGTCTGGCACGACCGGCTGAAGCAACCGGATGTCGCAGCGAAGATCGCCGGCGGCATGTCAAACCTCGCGGTGGTCGAGGCGCCCAATCCCGAAATGGAGGCGCTTGCGATCGCCATCGCGATGCGCGAGGCGCGCCATCTCGACAAATCGGCGGCACTGGTGACGCCCGACCGCGCGCTGGCGCGGCGGGTGATGGCCGCGCTCACGCGATGGGATCTCGCCTTCGACGATTCCGGCGGCGACGTGCTGATGGAAACATCCGCCGGCGTTTTTGCGCGTCTGGCATCGGAAGCGGCGACCAAGGGATTGGAGCCGCCGACACTGCTGGCGATGCTGAAGCATCCGTTGTGCCGGCTTCGCCGGCTGCCTGGCGCATGGAAGGCGGCGATCGAGGGCCTCGAGCTTGCAGTCCTGCGCGGAACGCGGCCGCCTGCGGGCACCGCGGGCCTGCTGCGCGAATTCAATCGTTTCCGTGAGGAGCTGGCAAAGCTGTGGCGCAAGGAGGTCTCTGCGCTCCACCACGCGGAGCCACGTGCGCGTCTGAAGGCAGAGGACCTCGATCGCATCCAGGCGCTGATCGATGCCCTGCGACAAGCGTTGGCGCCGATCGAGAGTCTCGCGTCATCGAGACCGTACGACTTCGCCGAGCTCGCGCACCGGCATCGCGAGATCATGATCGAACTGTCGCGCGACGAGCAGGGCATCCCGCTCGCTTTCGAGGAGCGCGAGGGCCTGGCGCTCGCAGCCGCTTTCGACGACCTCCTGCGCGGCGGCACCACCAGCGGGTTGATGGTGACGCTGCCTGACTATGCCGACGTCTTCCAGACCGCGTTCAGCGACCGGGCCGTGCGGCGGCGGGACAGACCCGGCGCGCGGCTGCAGATCTACGGCCCGCTGGAATCGCGCCTGATGCAGGCCGACCGGGTCATCATCGGCGGCCTGATCGAGGGCGTCTGGCCACCGGCGCCGCGCATCGATCCCTGGCTCAGCCGGCCGATGCGGCACGAACTTGGCCTCGATTTGCCGGAGCGCCGCATCGGCCTCTCCGCACACGATTTCGCGCAACTGCTCGGCGGCGACGAGGTGATCCTGACCCATTCCGCGAAAGCCGGTGGCGCACCGGCGGTCGCCTCGCGCTTCCTGCATCGATTAGAGGCGGTCGCGGGCGACGAGCTCTGGAAGACGGCCATCCGCGCGGGCGAAAAATACGTGCAGTTTGCGGGCGCGCTGGACCAGCCCGACGAGGTCAAGCCGGTCAAGCAGCCCGAGCCGCGGCCGCCACGCGCAACGCGGCCGCTGAAGATGTCGGTCACCGCGATCGAGGACTGGCTGCGCGATCCCTACACGATCTACGCAAAGCACATTTTGCGGCTCGATGCGCTCGACCCCGTCGACATGCCGCTGTCGGCCGCCGACCGCGGCTCGGCGATCCACGATGCGCTCGGCGAGTTCACGGAAAGCTACGCCACGCGCCTGCCCGACGATCCCGCGCGCGTGCTGCGCGCGATCGGCGAAAAGTATTTTGCGCCGCTGATGGAGCGCCCCGAAGCGCGCGCGCTGTGGTGGCCGCGTTTCCAGCGCATCGCGCGCTGGTTTGGCGAATGGGAGACGGCGCGTCGCGACGTGATCGAGGTCATCACGGCAGAAACGCGTGGCGAGATCTCGATCCGGCTCGACAACGACCGCAGCTTCCAGCTTTCCGCCCGCGCCGACCGCATCGAGCGGCGCCAGGGCGGCAGCTATGCCATCCTCGACTACAAGACCGGGCAGCCGCCGACCGGCAAGCAGGTCCGCATGGGCCTGTCGCCGCAGCTGACGCTGGAAGCCGCGATCCTGCGCGAGGGCGGATTCCCTGACATCGACGCGGGTTCGTCCGTCAGCCAGCTCGTCTATGTGCGCCTGAGCGGCAACAATCCACCCGGCGAGGAGCGCATCCTCGAGCTCAAGTATAGGCAAGGCGACGAGCCACAGCCGCCGGACACGGCCGCCGCCGAAGCCCGGGCCAAGCTGGAGGCGCTGATCCGTGCCTTCGAGGACGAGAACCAGGCGTACACCTCGCTGAACCTGCCGATGTGGACCAACCGCTACGGCACCTATGACGACCTCGCCCGCATCAAGGAATGGTCCGCGGCCGGCGGTTTGGGGATCGAGGAATGGTGAAGCTGCCGCGTCCCATTCCCGACGAGGTGCGTGCGCGGCAGGCGCGCGCGTCCGATCCGACTGCGTCGGCGTTCGTGTCGGCCAATGCCGGCTCGGGCAAGACGCATGTGCTGGTGCAGCGGGTGATCCGCCTGCTGCTGTCGGGCGTGCCGCCGGAAAAGATCCTCTGCATCACCTTCACCAAGGCCGCCGCCGCCAACATGGCGGAGCGCGTGTTCACGACGCTCGGTCATTGGGTGACGCTGGACGACAACGCGCTCGACGCGGCGATCAAGGCGGTCGGCATCCCACATCCCGATCGAAAACTACGCCGCGAAGCACGAAAGCTGTTCGCCTGCGCGCTGGAGACGCCGGGCGGATTGAAGGTGCAGACCATCCACGCGTTGTGCACCCGCCTGCTCCAGCAATTTCCGTTCGAGGCCAATGTTCCCGCACGCTTTGCCGTGATCGACGAGCGTGACCAGACCGACATGATGGAGCGCGCCAATCTGAAGGTGCTGCTGGAAGCCGCGCGCGATCCGGAGACCGTCACTGGCCGCGCGCTGCTCACCGCGATGGCAAGCGCGGCCGACGTCACTTTCAAGGAGGTCGTGCGGGAGGCCTGTCTCAGCCGCGATCATTTCATGGCCTGGACCGACGAGGCCGGCAACGCCGGGGCAGCTGCTGAGCAGATGGCGGCGGTGCTGGGCGTGGAGGCGGGCGATCGGATCGAGGACGTCGAGACGGAAATTCTCGACGGTCCCTTCCTGCCGCGGTCGCGCTGGGACGACATCGCCTTCGCGCTGGAGGACGGGAGCAAGTCCGACAACGACCAGGCCAGCCGGCTCCGCGAGGCCAAGGTGTTTTCCGGTGCCGCGCAGGTCGACGCCTATCTCGGCGTCTTCCTCACCGACGAAAAACTGCCGCGCAAGGCGGTGCTGACGAAGAAGTTTGGCGATCACAACCCATCCGTCGCCCGCCTGTTCGAGAACGAGGTGCAGCGCCTCGGCGGATTGATCGAGAAGCGCCGCGCGGTGACCATGCGCGACCGCACCGCGGCCCTGCTGCACATCGCGACCGCGGCCGCCGCAAACTACCGCCGTGAGAAGCAGGAGCGCGGGCTGCTCGACTACGACGACCTCATCGACAAGACGCTGGCGATGCTGAACCGCGTCTCTTCAGGCTGGGTACATTACAAGCTCGATCGCGGCGTCGACCACGTGCTGATCGACGAGGCCCAGGATACGAGCCCGCGGCAGTGGGACATCGTCGCGCATATCATTTCGGAGTTCACCGCCGGCGAAGGCGCGCGCGAAGGGTTGAACCGCACCGTCTTTGCCGTCGGCGACGAGAAGCAGTCGATCTTCTCCTTTCAGGGCGCCCAACCCCGAGAATTCGACGCGCGCCGGCGCGAGCTGCGCAGCAAGTTCACCGCCGCCGGGCTGAAGTTCGATCCGGTCGCCTTCACCTATTCGTTCCGTTCGGGCGCGGCGATCCTGCACTCGGTCGACCACGTCTTCCGCGAGCCCCAGATCTACAAGAGCATCCATTCGGCCGAGATCGGCCATCCCCTGCACAATGCGCTCGCCGATGCGGGCCCGAGCGTGATCGAGCTGTGGGATCTCGCCGAGCCCGATGACAGGCAGGAGATCGAGGGCTGGCGCGCGCCGTTCGATGGCGTCGCCGCCACCAGCCCCGAGGTGAAGCTCGCCCGCCGTATCCAGACCGAGATCAAGCAACTGGTCGAGAGCGGCACGCTGACGGGACACGAAGGCGAGCGCCGGCCCTTGCGTTACGGCGACATGCTGATCCTGGTGCGCCGGCGCGGCAATGCGTTCGACGCCGTGATCCAGGCGCTGAAGCACGCCAATGTTCCGGTCGCCGGCGCCGACCGGCTGAAGCTGACCGAGCACATCGCGATCATCGACCTGATGAATCTTGCGGACGCGCTGCTGCTGCCGCAGGACGATCTCGCGCTCGCGGTTGCGCTGAAGAGCCCTCTGTTCGGGCTCGATGACGACGACCTGTTCCAGCTCGCCTGGGGCCGCAAGGGCTCGCTGCGCCGCGCGCTTGCCGAACATGCTGCCACAAGCGAGACGTTCGCCACGGCGCTGCGGCGGCTTGAAGCCTGCGAAGCGCGGTCGCGCGACGAGACTCCGTTCACCTTCTACGCCTGGCTGCTCGGCGGCGACGGCGGACGCGCGCGGATCCTGCGCCGGCTCGGCCATGAGGCTAACGACGCGATCGACGAGTTTCTGGAGCTGGCGCTGAACTACGAGCGCAAGGCACCGGCCTCCCTGCAGGGTTTCATGGCCTGGCTGCGCTCGGCCGACACCGAGGTGAAGCGCGACATGGAGATCTCGCGCGACGAGGTGCGGGTGATGACGGTGCACGGCGCCAAGGGCCTGGAAGCCTCCGTTGTGTTCATGGTCGACACGACATCATCGCCCGCGGATTCGCAGCGGGTCCGGCTGATCCACGTGCCGCGCGGCAATGGCGGCGAGGTCGTGGTCTGGGCCGGGCGCAAGGCCGATGATCCCAAGCCCGTCGCCGACGCACGCAAGGCGATGATCGAGGAGACCGAGGACGAGTATCGCCGCCTGCTCTATGTCGCGATGACGCGCGCGGCCGATCGGCTGATCGTCGGCGGCTGCATGCCCGGCAACATGAAGACGGTGCGCAAGCTGAGCTGGTACGACCTCATCGACACCGGGCTCACCGGCTCGGGCCTGGACAAGCAGACGATCGAGACGCCGCTCGGCAAGGTGACCCGATTCGCCCGGCCGGCGGATGTCGCGGCGCTCGGCACGCCTGCGATGGCGGTGGACCAATCGATCGCATTGCCGGACTGGCTGCGGACGCCGTTACCGCGCGAGAGCGTCGATGACGATCCCGTGCGCCCCTCCGGCCAGTCGGCCGAGGACGGCCGTAGCGTGCGGTCGGGCGAATCGGTGCAGTCGCGCGCGGTGGCGCTGCAGCGCGGCACGCTGGTGCACCGGCTGCTGCAATCCCTCCCCGACATCGCCCCCGAGCGCCGGCGCGAGGCCGCGCTTGGCTTCATGGCGCGCAACGCGCCCGGCTGGACGGAGGCCGACCGGGCCGCGCTGGCCGACAAGGTTCTCGCCCTGATCGCCGAACCGCGCTTTGCCCCGGTGTTTGCCGCCGGCAGCCGTGCCGAGGTCTCGATCGTCGGCCGATTGGACCGGCCGGGGCGGGCGCCAGCGCTGGTGTCGGGGCAGATTGACCGGCTGGTCGTTCGTCCGGATGAGGTTCTGATCGTCGATTTCAAGACCAACCAGGCGGCGCCCAAAAGCGCCGCTGAGGCGCCTGCCGCCTATGTCCGGCAGCTTGCGCTGTACCGGGCGGTGCTGGCGCGGCTTTATCCCCAAAAGCCGATCAGGGCCGTCCTGCTCTGGACCGAGGCCCTTGAATATATGGAGATTTCAGCCCCCGCGCTGGACGCGGCGCTGGCATCCCTTCATCTCAGTGCGAGCGTCCTTGACCCGGCAAGGGGCCGTTCATAGGTTGACGGCATGATCCCGGGCGCGATTCCCATGCGCGCCGATTCTTTCAACCGAGTGAGGTACTCCCATGGCCGTTGGCAAGGTTTCCGACACCGATTTCGAAGCCGAAGTGCTCAAGGCGAACGGCCCCGTGGTCGTCGATTTCTGGGCCGAATGGTGCGGCCCCTGCCGCATGATCGCACCTGCGCTCGACGAGATCGCCGGCGCGATGGGCGACAAAGTCAAAATCGTGAAGCTCAACGTCGACGAGAGCCCGAAGACCGCGTCGAAATACGGCGTGATGTCGATCCCGACGCTGATGATCTTCAAGGGCGGCGAGATGGCCTCCCGCCAGGTCGGCGCGGCGCCGAAGGCGAAGCTGCAGCAGTGGATCACCTCCGCGGTCTGATCCGCTTCGCGTGTAACTGAGAATTCTTCAACGGCCGGCCACCCGCCGGCCGTTTTATTTTTGCTCGACGGCAATCACGCCGATCTCGTTTCGGCGAGTTTGGCGAGGCTGGCGAGAACATCGGGAAAGTCCGACGCGACGGCCGGACCGATCTCGGACGCTTGCGGCCCTCGCGCGTCGACGGCGTAAACGATGCGCGTGCGTCCTGCCCCAAGGGATTCGATGCGATGGGCGACCTTGATGACGAGATCGCCGACCCGCGTTTCGTCGATGAAGCACGCGTTCTCGCGGACCTCGATCAGCTGCGAGCGCAGCGCGTCCTCGCCGGGAGGCTTCATCGTGAACCAGGTCCCGGCCGCAAATGGCCCGTCAATGTCGATCTGCTCGATACCTGCGTTCCAGGTTTTCCAACCGGGCACATCGCGGAAGATGCTCCAGATCGTCTCCGGGGCTGCCGACGTCTCGACCGCGTATTCGCCCCGCCAGACATTGTCGTCGTTCATCGCACGCTGCCCTCTTTGATATGTACGCTCATAATAAGCGCGCCTATTAAGGAGTCGAGGCAACCGGGACGAAGCGCCTCTATCCGATCCACCCCGTCGCCAATGCATTCGCCAGCTCCGGCTGGCCATTGCGGCGCGCGAGTGCAGCCATCGCCTCGTGGTCATATGCGACGTGCCGGAACGTCACCTGCCATGCACTCCCGACAAGCTCGAGGATCGCGTAGCGCGCGTGCGGCGTGCCGGCTTCGACGACATGCGGGAATGGATGCACGTCGCGATAGCCGGGGCTGCCGACGCTGCCGGGGTTCACGATCAGCCGGCCGTCGCGCAGCCGCACCGCGCGGGCAAGATGGGTGTGGGCGCAGAGGATCAGCGATTGGGTGATGCCTTGCGCGAACTGCTCGATGCGGTCGAGCGGCGAGAGCGCCACCGTGCCGTCGGAATGCACGGTATCGAGCCAATAGACCTCGTCATCATCCGGCGTCGCGTGGCAGAGGAAGACCTGCTCACGAAACACCCGCGTCATCGGCTGCGCGCGCAGCCAGTCGAGCTGGGCGGCGTTGAGCGCTTCGTAGGCGGGACGGTCCCACGAGCCCATCTCTTCCGGCGGGCGGTCGAGCAGGTAGCGGTCATGATTGCCGAGCACGTGCACGGCGTCGAGCTGCATCAGGATCTCGATGGTCCGGCGCGCATCGAGCGGGCCGCTCAGCATGTCGCCGAGATTGACGATGTCGGCGATGCCTTGCGCACGGATGTCGGCAAGCACCGCCTCCAGCGCGAGATGGTTCCCGTGAACGTCGGCGATCGCGGCAAAGCGCATTGGTAGTCTCTCTTGCCCCGGACGCAGCGCAGCGTGAAACGGTGCGCTGCAGAGCCGGGGCCCATGTTGCGGCATTCTAGGTCCCGGCTCTGCGGAGCAGCGTTGCACGCTGCACCGCGTCCGGGACACGAGACCGACTATGCAGGAGGCGTGCCGTTGATGCCCAGCACATGGCCGGCAAGATAAAGCGAGCCGGTGATCAGGATGCGCGGCGGCACTTCGTAGGCGAGCTTCGCCAGGCCGCGCAGCGCGGCTTCGACGCCGGGCGCGCTCTCGACGCGCATGCCGAGGCTGCGCGCGGCATCCGCGAGGCGGTCGACCGGCATTGCATTTTCGGTGTCGGGGATCGGCACCGCGATGATGTGACGGGTCAGGCCGGCGAAATTGGCGAGAAAACCTTGCGCGTCCTTGTTGGCCATCATGCCCGCGATCACGACCAGCGGCCGCGAGACCCGCTCTTCGAGATCGCCGAGCGCGGCTGCTGCAACGCGCCCGCCTTCGGCATTGTGGCCGCCGTCGAGCCAGATCTCCGAGCCCTGCGGTCCGAGCGCAAGCAGCTCGCCCGAGGTGATGCGCTGCATCCGCGCCGGCCATTCGGCGCCGACGATGCCTGCCTCGAAGGCCGCCTGGTTGACCTTGAAGGCCGGAATCGCGCGCAGCGTCGCGATCGCAAGGCCGGCATTGTCGAACTGGTGACGGCCGAACAGGCGCGGCGCCGCCAGATCCATCAGGCCGCGCTCGTCGGAATAGACCAGGCGTCCATGCTCGACATTGACGTGCCAGCTTTCGTTCGCGGCGAACAGCGGCGCGCGCATGCGCCTCGCCTGCGCCTCGATCACGGCCATCGCCTCGCCCGTCTGCTCGGCGCAAATCACGGGCACGCCGCGCTTGATGATCGCGGCCTTCTCGCCGGCGATGGAGGTCAGCGTATCGCCGAGGAAATCCATGTGATCCATGCTGATCGGCGTGATCACGCAGGCCGCCGGCGTGTCGACCACATTGGTCGAATCGAGCCGGCCGCCGAGGCCGACTTCGAGCAGCACCACATCGGCCGGGTTCTGTGCGAACAGATGAAACGCCGCAGCCGTCTTCAGCTCGAACACGGTCGCGGCTTCGCCGGCATTGACGCGCTCGACCTCTTCCAGCGCCGCGCGCAATTCATCGTCGCCGACCAGCACCCCGCCGCCGACGCGGCCGAGCCGGAAGCATTCGTTGATGCGGACGAGATAGGGCGAGGTGTAGGCATGGACACGCAGACCGGCGGCCTCCAGCGTCGCGCGCAGATAAGCGAGCGTCGAGCCCTTGCCGTTGGTGCCGGCAATGTGAATCACCGGCGGCAGCTTGCGTTCGGGGTGGTCGAGCCGCTCGAGCAGGCGGTGCATCCGCTCAAGCCCGAGATCGATACGCTTCTGATGCAGGGCCGACAGCCGCCCGATCAATTCACCGAGCGGCGGCTTTGCGCTGTCAGAGGACGCGTTCACGCGTGCGGCGCGGCCGGCGCCGTCTCGGCGGCCGAGACGATCTGCGCCGGACTGACGACCGGCTGCACCGATTTCGATGCGCCTTCCTGCGCCGGCGCCTTGGTCAGCAGGCGGCACAGCCGCGCCAAGGTCGGGCGCAGTTCGTGACGATGCACGACCATGTCGACCATGCCGTGATCCTTCAGATATTCGGCACGCTGGAAGCCTTCCGGCAATTTCTCGCGGATGGTCTGCTCGATCACGCGCGCGCCGGCGAAGCCGATCAGCGCGCCGGGCTCGGCGATCTGCACGTCGCCCAGCATCGCATAGGACGCGGTGACGCCGCCGGTAGTCGGGTTGGTCAGCACGACGATGTAGGGCTGTTTTGCTTCACGCAGCATCTGCACGGCAACCGTGGTGCGCGGCATCTGCATCAGCGACAAAATGCCTTCCTGCATACGGGCTCCGCCCGAGGCGGCGAACACGACGAACGGCGACTTCTTCTCGACGGCGAGCTCCAGCCCACGCACGATCGCTTCGCCCGCGGCCATGCCGAGCGAGCCGCCCATGAAATCGAAATCCTGCACGGCAACGACGACGGCGGCGCCTTCGAGCTTGCCATAGCCGACCTTGATCGCATCGTTCAGATTGGTGCGCGCACGGGCATCCTTGATGCGGTCGACGTACTTTTTCTCGTCACGGAACTTGAGCGGATCGGGCGTGACGTCGGGCAGCGCGACGTCGTACCAGGTCTCGTTGTCGAAGATCGACTTCAGACGCGCCACCGCGCCCATGCGCATGTGGTAGTTCGAGCCGGGGATGACGAACTGGTTGGCCTCGACGTCCTTGTAGAACACGAGCTGTCCGGAATCCGGGCACTTGATCCACAGATTCTCCGGCGTCTCTCGCCGCAGCATGTTGCGGATCTTCGGCCGGACCACATTGGTAAGCCAGTTCATGGTTTGCTCCGATGTGCGAGCCCCGCGAAAGGGCCGCCTGAAGGATATATGGCGGCCGGGCCTCTGCCCGGCAAGCCGCCGTGTTCGCCCGCCCCAGAAGCGGAATTATGGCCTATTCCGCCGCAGCTTTCGCGCCCTTGACGCCCTGGGCCAGGGCCGCGGTCAGCTCGGCTACCGCGTTAACGGTTTTGGCGGTCGCGCGACCCTCGGCATCGAGGCTGTTCTTGAGTGCATCGACCAGTGCCGTGCCGACCACCGAACCATCGGCCTTCTCGGCAATGGCGCGCGCCGCCTCTGGCGTGCGGATGCCAAAACCAACGCAGATCGGCAGCTTGGTATGCCGCTTGATGCGCGCGACAGCTTCACCGACGGCATTCGCATCCGCCGCCGCGGCACCGGTGATGCCGGCGATAGAGACGTAGTAGACAAAGCCTGATGTGTTCGCGAGCACCGCGGGCAGGCGCTTGTCGTCGGTGGTCGGGGTCGCGAGGCGAATGAAGTTCAGGCCCGCCTTCAGCGCGGGAATGCAGAGCTCGTCGTCTTCCTCCGGCGGCAAATCGACGATGATCAGGCCGTCAACGCCGGCCGTCTTGGCATCGGCCAAAAACTTGTCGACACCGTAAATGTAGATCGGATTGTAATAGCCCATCAGCACCAGCGGCGTGACGTTGTCGTCCTTGCGGAAGTCGCGCACCAGTTCCAGCGTCTTCTTCAAGGTCATGCCGTTCTTGAGCGCGCGCAGACCTGCAGCCTGAATCGAGGGACCATCCGCCATCGGATCGGTGAAGGGAATGCCGAGCTCGATGACGTCGGCGCCTGCCTTGGGCAGCGCCTTGACGATATCGAGCGACGTCGCGAGATCGGGATCGCCGGCCATCACATAGGTGACGAAGGCCGAGCGGCCTTGCTTCTTCAGCTCAGCGAAACGGGTATCGATACGCGTGGTCACTTGCTCTTGCCCCTCAGGATGTCGCCGACCTGCGGGACGTCCTTGTCGCCGCGGCCGGAGAGATTGACGACCATCAGGTGATCTCTCGGCCGCTTCGGCGCGAGCTCCATCACCTTGGCGATGGCATGCGCGGGCTCGAGCGCGGGGATGATGCCTTCGAGCCGCGACAGCAGCTGGAATGCCGCGAGTGCCTCGTCATCGGTCGCGGAGAGATAGTTGACGCGGCCGATCTCGTGCAGCCAGGAATGCTCGGGACCGATGCCGGGATAGTCGAGGCCGGCGGAGATCGAATGCGCGTCCTGAATCTGGCCGTCCGCATCCATCAAGAGATAAGTGCGGTTGCCGTGCAGCACGCCGGGACGGCCGCCCGCGATCGAGGCCGCATGCAATTGCGTGAGCCCATGGCCGGCGGCTTCGACGCCAAAAATTTCAACGGAGGGATCATCGAGGAACGGATGAAACAGGCCCATCGCGTTCGAGCCGCCGCCGATGCAGGCGACCAGCGAATCCGGCAGGCGTCCCTCGACCTCCTGCATCTGCGTCTTGGTCTCGTTGCCGATGATCGACTGGAAGTCGCGCACCAGCGTCGGATAGGGATGCGGGCCCGCCACCGTGCCGATGCAATAGAACGTGTTGTGCACGTTGGTGACCCAGTCGCGCAGCGCCTCGTTCATGGCGTCCTTCAGCGTGCGCGTGCCCGACTGCACCGGGACCACGGTTGCGCCCAGCATCTCCATGCGGATGACGTTGGGCTGCTGCCGCTCGACGTCGACGGCGCCCATATAGACCACGCATTCGAGGCCGAAACGCGCGCACAGCGTCGCGGTGGCAACGCCATGCTGACCGGCGCCGGTCTCGGCGATGATGCGCTTCTTGCCCATGCGCCGTGCCAGCATGATCTGGCCGAGCACGTTGTTCACCTTGTGCGAACCGGTGTGGTTGAGCTCTTCGCGCTTGAGGTAAATCTTGGCGCCGCCGAGCTGCTCGGTGAGGCGCTCGGCGAAATAGAGCGGCGAAGGCCGGCCGACATAGTTCTTGAGATAGCCGTTCATCTCGGCCTGGAAGGCCGGATCGGCCTTGGCCGCGGTGTAGGCCTTCTCCAGATCCAGGATCAGCGGCATCAGGGTTTCGGCGACGAAGCGGCCGCCGAAAATGCCGAAGTGCCCGCGCTCGTCGGGACCGCTGCGGTAGGAATTTGGTTTGGCGATGTTCATCGAACGCTCAACTCTTGACTTGCATCTTGGGTGGCGCGCGCGGCGCGAATGAAGGCCTTGATCATCTCGGGATCCTTGACGCCGGAGGCGCTCTCGACACCGGAGGAGACGTCGACACCGCCGGCGCGCGTGACCCGAAGAGCCTCGGCGACGTTGTGGGCATCAAGTCCGCCCGAGACCATATACGGCAGCTTGAGTTCCAGGTTTTCGAGCAGATGCCAATCGAAGGCCGCGCCGAGGCCGCCCGGGCGTGTCGCGTCCTTAGGCGCACGCGCGTCGAACAGGATGCGATCGGCAACCTCTGCGTAGCCAGGCAGCACGGCGAGATCGGCGGCGGTTGCGACCGGCACCGCTTTCATCACCGGACGGCCGAACCGCTGCTTGATGTCGCGCAGGCGTGCGACGCTCTCCTTGCCGTGGAGTTGAAGGATATCCGGCGACAACGCGTCCATGATGTTGTCGAGCGTGGCGTCATCGGCATCGACCGTGAGCGCGACCTTGAGCGCGCGCCGCTTCACCTGGCGGCCGAGGTCGCGGCCAAGCTCCAGAGAGACGTGCCGCGGCGACGGCGGAAAGAACACGAACCCCACCATGTCGGCGCCGGCGTCGAGCGCTGTTTCGAGCGTCTCGCGCGTGGACAGGCCGCAGATTTTGACGAGCAGGGACATGGTCTCAAAGCAGGTGAAGGCCGCGGGTCTGCGGCCGGAAAACCGGGTTTTCGGTTGCGGCCGCTTCTACAACGTCGCGCGCTGCTTGTCTCGCCCGATGGGCCCGTAAAGGCCAACCCCGGAGGGAACGGGGAGGCGCTGGGGCTGGGGCTTCGCTGCGGCCGCCTGAGCCCGCAGATCGGCCAATTCGGTCCTGGCAGCCCGTGCATCCGCATCATTCCGGCGCGCCGCACGCCGCCATCGCCGCTGGCCGAACCAGACCGCGCAGCCGCCCGCGAGGACCCCGAGGGCAGCCACCAGGATGAGGAGCAGGAACAGCGGCAACGTCGCCGAGAATGACGGGTCGTTCGTAATGAAGGGATCGAATGAGACCGTGACGAAATGCCGGTTGGCGACGGCAAAGGTCACCAGGATCAGGCCCAGCGGAATCACGATCAGCGCGGTCAGGAACTTTCGCATCTCGCTTCGCTCGCCTTGAATCAAGCTTCCGGCCGCATCGCTCGCGACCGCGGAAAACCCTGACGCCGGTCTCAGTCTGGCGCGCCTGGATCCGGATGGTCGCGGTTCAGCCGTTCGCGCATTTCCTTGCCGGTCTTGAAGAACGGAACGCTCTTCTGATCGACGGGTACATGGGCGCCGGTGCGCGGATTGCGCCCTGCGCGCGCAGGGCGATGCTTGACCGAGAAGGCACCGAAGCCGCGCAACTCGACGCGATCACCGCGCGCGAGAGCCGCTACGATCTCTTCGAGAATCGCATTCACAATGTTCTCGACATCCCGCTGGTACAGATGCGGGTTGTGCTCGGCGATACGCTGAACAAGTTCGGATTTGATCATCGAGAGATAGGACCCGGAAGCGTGCGGATGACCATTTCCGTGAAAATACTGTGATCTGTCAAGACGCTAAATGAAGGTTGAGCGTCGGGAAAATGCGTGACAAATGCCGAAAAAGCGGGCTGCCCCGCTACCCGCCAGACGGGAAAAGCCTCTGAAGCTCGCCCGGTTCCATCAATTTGACGCAGCCGGCTGCCACAGGGCCAGCATTCCATCCATTCCGAGCCGATCGACGGCCTGCGCGACGCCGGTTTGCCCGATCTGATGCGCAATCGAGCCTAAACCAAGCGCTTCCAGCGTGACGACGGCAGCCGTTTTGAGGAACGGCAGATCGCCAAAGCGGGGCTGGAGCTTGTAATCGCGGACGGTGAGGCCCTTCTTGACGCCCTTCTGCTCGACCAGCCAGGTCACGGCGGTCTTCTCGTCGCCGAGCTGATCGATCAGCTTGAGATCGATCGCCTGGCGTCCGGTGAAGACGCGGCCATCGGCGACTTTTTCGAGCTGCGTGTCATCCATGCCACGCCGCTCCTTCACCAATCCCTTGAACCAGGCATAGGAATCCTTCACCAGCGCATCGAGCGCGGCGCGTGCCTCGGGGCTGGTCGGCTCAAAACCGTTCGGCGCGGCCTTCAGCGGCGAGGATTTCACCTCCTCGACCTTCACACCGACGGTCTTCAGCAGCTCCGTGACGTTGGGAAACTGGAACAGCACGCCGATCGAACCGACCAGCGAGCTCTGCTGGGCAATGATGTGGTCACTCGCAATCGCGGTGATGTAACCGCCGGACGCGGCGAGGCCTTCGACCACGACGACGAGCGGCTTCTTCGCCTTCAGCCTCACAAGCGAGTCATAAAGCTGCTCGGAGCCGGCGGTGGTGCCACCCGGCGAGTTGATGTGAATGATGACGGCGGCGGCCTGCGAGTTCTCCAGTCGCTCCAGCGCCTGGGTGCGATCGGAGTCGCTGCGGATCAGGCCATCGATCTGGACCCGCGCGATCGAGCCGGCGGATGCGAACGTGCCGCGCGCACCGGGTGTTGCGATCAGCGCGACGCCCGCGATCGCCGCGATCGCGATCAGCGCAGCCATCACGCGCCAGAACGTCAGCTTGCGACGAATCCTGCGGCGATCGACGATGATGTCCGAATCGAGCGACATCGGAATATCTCCAAATGAAAGGCTGGGCGCGTTGTGCCGTCACAGCGTGACCATTGGCTTATCTGGATACATCAATTGCGGCGTAATTTGAAGAAAACAAGGCTGCGCGAGGCCGGATGGTAGCCAAGCACTCAATGTCATCCCCGCCTAGTGCGCAATTGCGCACGGGCGCCGGGACCCATACCCCCAGGGAGAAGTTGTCGCGCGAGTTGGTAACCACGAGTCTTCGCCAAACTCGATCCTGTGGCTATGGGTCCCGGGCTCGCGCTTCCGCCTTCGCTCTTCGAGCTACGGCGGACAAGTCGCGCGCCCCGGGACGACAGCGGAGCACGCCGCAACAAAAAAGCCCCGGCTTACGCCGGGGCTTTGATGGTTGCGAAACAGGCGTTTCGCTTACTTGTCGCGGTTCTTGAGCGCGGTGCCGAGAATGTCACCGAGCGTCGCCCCCGAATCGGAGGAGCCGTACTGCGCGATGGCTTCCTTCTCTTCGGCGACTTCGAGCGCCTTGATCGACACCTGGACCTTGCGGGCCTTCTTGTCGAACTGGATCACGCGAGCATCGACCTTCTCGCCGACGGCGAAGCGCTCGGCGCGCTGGTCGTTGCGGTCACGGGCGAGCTCCGAACGCTTGATGAAGGTCGAGAAGTCGGTACCGGTGATCTTCACCTCGATGCCGCTTTCCTTCACTTCGAGCACTTCGCAGGTCACGACCGCGCCCTTCTTGACATCGCCCGGCTCGGCGAAGGGGTCGCCTTCGAGCTGCTTGATGCCGAGCGAGATACGCTCCTTCTCGACGTCCACATCGAGCACCACGGCTTTCACCACGTCGCCCTTCTTGTAGTTGTCGATCACCTGCTCGCCCGGAAGCTTCCAGTCGAGGTCGGAGAGATGGACCATGCCGTCGACGTCGCCCTCGAGGCCCAGGAACAGACCGAACTCGGTCTTGTTCTTGACCTCGCCTTCGACCACCGAACCGGTCGGGTGACCTTCGACGAAGACCTCCCACGGGTTGCGCATGGTCTGCTTGAGGCCGAGCGAGATGCGGCGCTTGACGGAATCGACTTCCAGCACCTGCACTTCGACTTCCTGCGAGGTCGAAACGATCTTGCCGGGGTGCATGTTCTTCTTGGTCCACGACATCTCGGAGACGTGGATCAGGCCTTCGATGCCCGGCTCGAGCTCGACGAACGCACCGTAGTCGGTGATGTTGGTGACGCGGCCGGTGAAGCGGGCACCCAGCGGGTACTTGGCTTCGATGCCCTGCCACGGATCGTCCAGCAGCTGCTTCATGCCCAGCGAGATGCGGTGCGTCTCGTGGTTGATCTTGATGATCTTGACCTTCACGGTCTGGCCGATCGAGAGCACCTCGGTCGGGTGGTTGACGCGGCGCCACGCGATGTCGGTGACGTGCAGCAGACCGTCGATACCGCCGAGATCAACGAACGCACCGTAATCGGTGATGTTCTTGACCACGCCGTCGATGACCTGCCCCTCTTCGAGGTTCTGCACCAGCTCCTGACGCTGCTCGGCGCGGGTCTCTTCCAGCACCGTGCGGCGGGAGACGACGATGTTGCCGCGGCGGCGATCCATCTTGAGGATCTGGAACGGCTGCGAGTTGTTCATCAGCGGCGCAACGTCGCGGATCGGACGGATGTCGACCTGCGAGCGCGGCAGGAAGGCCACGGCACCGTCGAGGTCGACGGTGAAGCCGCCCTTGACCTGGTTGAAGATGACGCCGTTGACCTTCTCGTTGTTCTGGAAGGCCTTCTCGAGCTTGCCCCAGCTCTCTTCGCGGCGCGCCTTGTCGCGCGACAGCACGGCTTCGCCGAGGGCGTTCTCGATGCGATCGAGGAACACTTCGACCTCGTCGCCGACCTTGATCTCGCTCTCACGGCCGGGGCCGGAAAATTCGCGCAGGGCAACGCGGCCCTCGGTCTTCAGGCCGACGTCGATGACGGCCATGTCTTTTTCAATTGCAACCACCTTGCCCTTGACGACGGAGCTCTCCTGCAGGTTGCCACCTGCGAAGGACTCGTCGAGCATCGCGGCGAAATCGTCGCGCGACGGGCTATAGGTATCAGCAGAAATCGAAGCCATTTGTTCTCCAGTTGCGGATGTCGTGCCGGCCGTTGGGTTCATGGGCGCATCGCACACGCAGTGTCGGAAGGTCCGCAAGACCTTCGAGCGACCGCTCGTTGCTCCGGCATGGAGGCGGAACAGCGGAGGCGGGCCGGCTGAGGCCCGCGCGTTCGATACGTGGAAATCTTGGTCCGGAGCCTGGATCGCGCCGGGCCCAAACAGGGGACCGGGGTTATCGACCTCAAAGAGCGGGAGCGGGCGCTTCCTCCAATGACGGCGGCGGCTTAACCCCGCGACCGGCCCGCTCGGACGGCCTCGATAATGTCGATGGCGGCCCGGACGCCGCCTTCTATATCCAGTTGGGAGTTATCTAGCAAGTAAGCATCCGGGGCCGGTTTCAAGGGCGCAATCGGCCGGTTCTTGTCGCGCTCGTCGCGCCGGATGATGTCAGCGAGCACCGCCGCCTCGTCCGCCTCCTCGCCCCTCGCCTTGGCCTCCATGGTCCTGCGGTGGGCGCGGACCCTGGGGTCGGCCACGACGAAGATCTTCACGTCGGCATGGGGGCAGATCACGGTTCCAATGTCCCGGCCGTCGAGCACGGCGCCGGGCGGATCGGCGGCGAATTGCCGCTGGAAATTGAGCAGGACCTCGCGAACCCTGGGGATCGCCGAGACGATCGAGGCGCCCTCGCCGGCCTCCTGGGTCTTCAGGGCGGGATTGCCGAACTTTTCGGGATCAAGCTCCAGCGCAGCCTGCACCGCAGCCGCCTCGTCCCGGAGATCATGACCGGATTCCACCACGGCGTAGGCCACCGCGCGATAAATGACGCCGGTATCGAGATGACGATAGCCGTAATGGTGGGCGAGGCGCTTGCCGAGCGTCCCCTTGCCCGAGGCCGCGGGCCCGTCGATGGCGATGATCATGAAAACTCGGCCCCAAGCGAACGCATCATCGGGATGAAGTCCGGGAAACTGGTGGCGATGAAGGCGGTGTCGTCGACGGTCACGGGCTGGTCGGAGGCGCAGCCCATCACCAGCGCGGACATCGCGATGCGATGATCCATGTGCGTGGCGACTGTGCCGCCGCCGGGGACATGGCCGCGGCCTTCGACGATCAGGTCGTCGCCGGAGACCTCGACCTTGACGCCGTTGACGCGGAGCATGTCGGCGGTGGCCTCAAGCCGATCGGATTCCTTGACGCGCAGCTCCTGGAGGCCGCGCATGATGGTCGTGCCCTCGGCGAAGGAAGCCGCCACCGCCAGCACGAGATATTCGTCGATCATCGAGGGCGCGCGCTCCGGCGGCACCTCGACGCCGCGCAGTTTCGACGCGCGCACGCGCAGCTGCGCCATGGGCTCGCCGGCATCGCCCCGGACTTCGCTTTCCTCGATCGAGGCACCCATTTCACGCAGCGTGGTGAACAGGCCCGTGCGCAGCGGATTGGTCATCACGTCGGACAGGACGACATCCGAGCCTTCGACAATCAGCGCCGCGACGACCGGGAAGGCCGCCGAAGAGGGATCGGCGGGCACAACGACGGTGGCGCCGTGCAGCTCGGGCTGGCCAACGAGCGTGATGCGGCGGCCGTGCTGACCCTCCTGCGCGGAGGTGATGTCGGCGCCAAAGTGCTTCAGCATCAGCTCGGTATGGTCGCGGCTGGCCTCGGTCTCGATCACCGTCGTGGTGCCGGGCGCGGCCAGGCCCGCCAGCAGCACGGCGGATTTGATCTGGGCCGAGGCGACCGGGGTCTTGTAGGTGATCGGCAGCGGATCGCGCGCGCCCTGGACGGTCAGCGGCAGACGGCCGCCCTCGCCGCCGGACACCACTTTGGCGCCCATCTTCTCGAGCGGGTCGAGGATCCGGCGCATGGGCCGGCTGCGCAGCGAGGCATCACCGTCGAAAACCGCCGAAATCGGGCAGCCGGCGACGGCGCCCATGACGAGCCGGCAGCCGGTGCCGGAGTTGCCGAAATCAAGCGGCGCCCTGGGCTCGGCGAAGCCGGCGACGCCCACGCCGTTCACCCTCCAGGCGAAATCGCCGGTGCGCTCGACCCTGGCGCCCAGCGCCTGCATGGATTTGGCGGTGTTGAGGACGTCCTCGCCCTCGAGCAAGCCCGAAATCCGGGTCTCGCCGACCGCGAGCGCGCCCAGGATGAGGGCGCGGTGGGAGATCGACTTGTCCCCGGGGACCCGTACTTTCCCGGTCAGGGGACCGCTTGCGCGCGACTGAAGCGGCGTCGGCTTGTCGGAATCAGTCAAGTTTGTGTCCTTGGATAGGCCCGAAACGTCCCTGCGGGGCTCGCGGGGCAGGTACCACAAGGTCTGCCCGCCGTCACGGGCATGTCTTTCTCCCGTAATGCGCTATTGACAGCGGGCCGCCAACTAGCCAAGTGAAACACCGCTTTTCAGACATTCCCAGGATTCCTGCCGTGGCCAAGTCCGAACTCGGAACCAAACGTATTTGCCCGACCACGGGCAAGAAGTTCTATGACCTCAACAAGAATCCGGTGATCTCGCCCTATACCGGCGAAGTCGTCCCGATCGCGCCTGTGGCGCCGGCCCGCGCGACTCGCGGCGCCGAACCTCGCCACACGCCGGCTGCCGACACCACGCCGGAGCCGGCAGAAGTCGAAGAGGTCTCGCTCGAGGAGGCCGACGCCGAGGAAAACACCGGCAAGGTCAAGGCCGCGGTGCCCGAATCCGAGGACGACATCGAGGTCGACGAGACCATCGAGGACGATGACGACGATGATTCGACCTTTATCGCCGACGACGAAGAGGGCGATGAGGACGTCACGGACATCATTGGTGATGTCGGAGGTGATGAAGAGACTTGAGATCAGCCCTGATCTGTGAAAAAGGGTGCACCGCGCGAGTCACCAGGCTCGGCGGTCGGGAGTGATCCACCAGGATCCTCCCAACTGGAAGACTAAGGGGCCATAGCTCAGCTGGGAGAGCGCTTGCATGGCATGCAAGAGGTCGGCGGTTCGATCCCGCCTGGCTCCACCAGCCTTCGCTGGCTTCGCCAGCTTCGGCTCGGCAAGCCCTATCGTAGCGAAGGCTGCCGCGGCGTAGCCCGAAGGGCGAAGCCGGGCCTCGGCAAAAGCTGATCCTGAGAGATACTGTCCATCCACTGCGCAAGGCGGGGGATAGGATGAAGTACGTCTACATTCTCGAAAGCCTCGATTCCGGCCATTTCTACATCGGCATCACTGATGATCTGCGAGCCCGGCTCGCAAAGCACAACGCCGGCGAAGTGCCACATACATCAAAGTATGGCCCATGGCGCATCAAGACCTACATCGCTTTCAGCGATGAGGCTAAGGCTGTTGCGTTCGAGAAATATCTGAAATCGGCTTCGGGCCGCGCATTTGCAAAGAAGCGGCTTTGAGGAGAGAAACTCGCGGCGAGGTACGAGAGGATTGAGCTCGCCGCCCCCCCCTACTCCCCGATCACCGCATTCAACCGATCCCGCAGCGCCACGATCTCGTCCTTCATCGCGACCAGTTCCGAGACCGAGCAATCCGACGCCGCCAGGATCGATTGCGGCACGGCGCGCGCTTTTTCCTTCAAGGCATGGCCCTGCGGGGTCAGCGCGATCAGCACCTGACGTTCGTCCTCGCGCGAGCGCGTGCGCCTGACGAGGTGGGCGGCCTCGAGGCGCTTGAGCAGCGGCGTCAGCGTGCCCGAATCCAGGAACAGCTTTTCGCCGATGTCCTTGACCGGCACGTCGTCGCGCTCCCACAGCACAAGCATCACCAGATATTGCGGGTAGGTCAGGCCGAGCCGGTCCAGCAGCGGCTTGTAGACCCGGTTGAAGGCATGCGCGGCCGAATAGACCGCGAAGCAGATCTGATTGTCGAGGCGCTGCGGGTCCAGCGCCGATAATTTCCGGGGCATCGAGAATCTCACGCGGTTTCCTCCATTCTGGGACCGGGCGGCCGTACATTCAATTGCGAACAATTAAATGTGAGGCATGCAGATTTCAATTGCGCGCAATCTAATTGTTTGCGATGTAGGTTCCACCCCAACCCGAAGACCTGAGGAGACGAAAATGTCGGTAAACGTCCTGTACAAGACCAGCGCAAAGGCCACCGGCGGCCGCGACGGCCATGCGGCGACCCTCGACGGCGCGCTCGACGTCAAGCTCACCACCCCGAAGGAACTCGGCGGCGGCGGCGGCGCCGGCAACAATCCCGAGCAGCTGTTCGCGGCCGGCTATGCCGCCTGCTTCATCGGCGCGATGAAGTTCGTGGCCTCGCAGGGCGGCCCGAAGGTTCCGGCTGACGCCTCGGTCACCTCCACCGTCGGCATCGGCCCGCGCTCGGCCGGCGGCTTCGGTCTCGACATCGATCTGGCCGTCTCGCTGCCGGGCCTCGCCCGCGCGGAAGCAGAGGCGCTGGTCGAGAAGGCCCACCAGGTGTGCCCCTACTCCAATGCCACGCGCGGCAATGTCGACGTTCGCCTGACGGTCGTCTGATCAAACGGCGGATTGGCTGGCCCGAGATCCCCCTCGGGCCGGCCGCTTCCCTTTGTTTTGTTGTTTTGCCACGCCGCGGGATTGTGCGGCGGCACCGCATACGCCCCTACGCACCAAGCCATTGCTGGCGCAAAAAAACCTCGCTAGGCCTGTGATCAATGATCGACACAGGGGAAGCGAAGGCATGACTGAAGCCGTTTTGGGCGCAATGAGCGGACTGCGCGTCATCGATCTCACGCGCGTGCTCGGCGGCCCCTACTGCACCCAGATCCTCGCCGACCACGGCGCCGACGTGATCAAGGTCGAGCCGCCCGCCGGCGACGAGGTGCGCGACTGGGGCCCTCCGTTCCACGAGGAAGACGCGGCCTATTTCATCGGCATCAACCGCAACAAGCGCTCGATCGGCCTCGACCTTGCCTCCGAGGGCGGCCGAATCGTGCTGCTCAAGATGCTGGAGACAGCCGACGTCCTGATCGAGAATTTCAAGCCGGGCACGCTGGAGAAATGGGGCATCGGCAACGATGTGCTCAGCAAGAAATTCCCGCGCCTCGTGCATTGCCGGATCTGCGGCTTCGGCGCCGACGGTCCGCGCGGCGGCAATCCCGGCTATGACGCCATCATCCAGGCGATGACCGGCATGATCGCGGCGACCGGCTCTCCCGAGAGCGGACCGATGCGGATCGGCGTGCCGCTGGTCGACATCACCACCGGCCTCTATGCGGCGATCGGCATCCTGATGGCGCTGTCGGAGCGGCAGCGCTCGGGCCAGGGCCAGTTCCTGGAGACGACGCTGTACGAGACCGGCCTTGCCATCATGCATCCGCACACCGCGAATTATTTCATGCACGGCAAGCCGCCGTCGCTCACCGGCAACGAGCATCCCAACCTCGTGCCTTACGCGATCTTCCCGACCAGGACCGACGACATCTTCATCGGTGTCGGCAATGACGGCACCTTCCGCAAGCTCGCCAAGGAAATCGGCAAGCCTGAGCTCGGCACCGATCCGCGCTTTGCCCGCAACAAGGACCGCATCGCCAATCGCGAGGCGCTGCGCGCCGAGCTCGCCGCCGTGTTCAGCCAGCACGAGGCCGAGCCGCTGTGCAATCGTCTGCTCGCCGCCGGCCTGCCCGCAGGTCCCGTGCAGAAGATCGACCAGGCCTTGACCAACCCGCACACGATCGCCCGCGGCGATGTCATCGAGAAGGACTGGTACAAGGGCGTGGCCTCGCCGATCCGGCTCGATCGCAGCAAGCCGAGCCTGCGCCGCCTGCCGCCGAAATTCAGCCAGCACTCCCAGGAGGTGCTGGGCGAGTTCGGCTACTCCAAATCGGAGATCGACGCGATGGTCGAAAAGGGCACCGTCTGCGGCCCCGAGCGCAAGCGCTAAACGCCCTCGCCGCCTCACCCGAGCAAATGCCGCACTGCGGCGCGGGCACGCATGTGCGCCGCGAACGGAGGAGGCTGCGCGCTCGGCATTCGCCTATTTGACGGCTTCCCTTTTGGCCGCGCTTGCTGCTTTCGTTTCTCCCGCTTACACAGTCATGTGAACGTCATATGGCGCTGCTAGCGCAAGCGCTTCTTTTTGACGGCCAAGGGAGGTTTACTTGAYGGCTCTTCGACACTTTGGGGCGGCTGCCGCAGTTGCGATCACAATCGGCATGGGCGCATCGCCGGCCTTGGCCGTGACCGAAATCCAGTGGTGGCACGCGATGACTGGCGCCAACAACGACGTCATCGTCAAGCTCGCCACCGACTTCAACGCCTCGCAGACCGACTACAAGGTGATCCCGACCTACAAGGGCAACTATCCCGATACGATGAACGCCGGCATCGCGGCGTTCCGCGCCGGCAACGCCCCGCACATCATGCAGGTGTTCGAAGTCGGCACCGCGACCATGATGGCCGCGACCGGCGCCGTAAAACCCGTCTACAAGCTGATGGCCGAGGCCGGCGAGAAGTTCGACCCCAAGATCTATCTGCCCGCCATCACCGGCTACTACTCGACCTCGAAGGGCGAGATGCTGTCGTTCCCGTTCAACTCGTCGTCGACCGTCATGTGGGTCAACCTCGACGAGCTCAAGAAGGCGAACGTCGAGATCCCCAAGACCTGGCCCGAAACGTTCGAGGCCGCCAAGAAACTGAAGGCAGCGGGTCATGACACCTGCGGCTTCTCCGGCTCCTGGGTCACCTGGGTCAATCTCGAGCAGCTCTCCGCCTGGCACAACGTGCCGCTCGCCAGCAAGGCCAACGGCCTCGACGGTTTCGACACCGTGCTGGAGTTCAACGGCCCGCTCCAGGTCAAGCATCTCGAAACCCTGGTCGAGCTGCAGAAGACCAAGACTTACGACTATGCCGGCCGCACCAACACCGGCGAAGGCCGCTTCACCTCCGGCGAATGCCCGATCTACCTGACCTCGTCGGCGTTCTTCGGCAACGTCAAGGCGCAGGCCAAGTTCAACTTCACCGCCGTGCCGATGCCATACTATCCGGACGTCAAGGGCGCGCCGCAGAACTCGATCATCGGCGGCGCTTCGCTCTGGGTGATGGGCGGCAAGTCGGCCGACGAATACAAGGGTGTCGCGAAGTTCCTGACCTTCCTCTCCGACACCGATCGCCAGGTCTACATCCACAAGGCCTCGGGCTATCTGCCGATCACCAAGGCGGCCTACGCCAAGGCGAAGGAAGAGGGCTTCTACAAGGATCAGCCCTATCTCGAGACCCCGCTGATCGAGCTGACCAACAAGGAGCCGACCGACAATTCGCGCGGTCTGCGCCTCGGCAACATGGTTCAGCTGCGTGACGTCTGGTCGGAAGAGATCGAGCAGGCGCTGGCCGGCAAGAAGACCGCCAAGCAGGCGCTGGATGCTGCCGTCGAGCGCGGCAACACGATGCTGCGGCAGTTCGAAAAAACCGCCGTCAAGTGAGGCGACGAGCGGCAGGCCGCGACCCGGCCTGCCGCTTCTGCTGACATCATGCAAAAGCAAGCCATTTTCCAAGCAAAACTATTGCCCTACGCGCTGGTTGCGCCGCAGCTCGCGATCGTCCTGATTTTTTTCTACTGGCCGGCCGCGCAGGCGGTGATCCAATCCTTCCTGCTCCAGGACGCCTTCGGTCTGTCGACAAGCTTCGTCTGGTTCGAGAATTATCAGGACCTGTTCAAGGACCCGGCCTATTTCGAGGCGGTTGTCCGTACGTTCGTCTTTTCGTTCGCCATCGCCGTCTCGTCGCTGTCCTTCGCGCTCTTGCTCGCCGTGATGGCCGACAAGCCGCTGCGTGGCTCGATGCTCTACCGCACGCTGCTGATCTGGCCCTATGCAGTGGCGCCGCCCGTGGTCGGCGTGCTCTGGATCTTCATGCTGCATCCTTCGCTCGGCGTGCTGTCGCGCTATCTGCGCAACCTGGGCGTCGACTGGAATCCGCTGCTTGACGGCAACCAGGCGGCTGGGCTGATCATCCTCGCCGCGGCGTGGAAGCAGATCTCCTATAATTTCCTGTTCTTCCTCGCCGGCCTGCAAGCCATCCCCCGAAGCGTGTTCGAGGCCGCCGCGATCGACGGCGCCCGCCCGATGCGGCGGTTCTGGACAGTGACGTTCCCGCTGCTGTCGCCCACGATCTTCTTCCTGCTTGTCGTCAACATCGTCTACGCCTTCTTCGACACCTTCGGCATCATCGACACCATGACCCGCGGCGGTCCCGGCACATCGACGGTCACGCTGGTCTACAAGGTCTATTCCGACGGCCTGCTCGGCGGCAATCTCGGCAGCTCGGCGGCGCAGTCGGTGATCCTGATGGTCATGGTCATCGTGCTGACGGGAATCCAGTTCCGCTTCGTCGAACGCAAGGTGACCTACTGATGGTCGAAGAAGAGGGCTTTCGGCGCTACGTCGCCCACGCGATTCTCTGGATCGGGATCGCGATCGTCGCATTCCCGGTCTACATCGCGATCGTCGCCTCGACCCAGGACAACGCCCTGATCGCGAACGGGCAGATGTCGCTGCTGCCGGGCGGCCATTTCTTCGAGGTCTACTACAAGACCATCTTCGTCGGCACGAGCGGCTCGACTCGCGAGCCCGTCGGCAACATGATGCTGAACTCGCTGGTGATGGCGCTGGCAATCGCGATCGGCAAGATCGCGATCTCGATCATCTCGGCCTATGCGATCGTCTATTTCCGCTTTCCGTTCCGGATGGCGATCTTCTGGATCATCTTCATCACGTTGATGCTGCCGGTCGAGGTGCGCATCTATCCGACCTACAAGATCGTCGCCGATCTACACATGCTCGACAGCTATGCTGGCCTCGCGCTGCCGCTGATCGCGTCGGCCACCGCGACGCTGCTGTTCCGCCAGTTCTTCATGACCGTGCCGGACGAGCTGCTGGAGGCCTCGCGCATTGACGGTGCCGGACCCTTGCGCTTCTTCTGGGATACGCTGCTGCCGCTGTCGCGCACCAACATGGCGGCGCTGTTCGTGATCCTCTTCATCCTCGGCTGGAATCAATATCTCTGGCCGCTGCTGATCACAACGCGCGACGACATGCAGACCATCCAGGTCGGAATCCGCAAGATGATCACCACTACCGATGCGCTGACCGAATGGCCGATCGTGATGGCGACTGCCGTGCTGGCCATGCTGCCGCCGGTGTTCGTCGTCGTCGCCATGCAGAAATTGTTCGTGCGCGGCCTGGTCGAGACGGAAAAGTAGAAGCGAGTTTTCATGGCTAACGTCACCCTGCGCAACGTCCGCAAGACCTATCCCGGCGGCTTCGAGGCCATCAAGGGCGTCAACGTCGATGTCGGCGACGGTCAGTTCTGCGTGCTGGTCGGTCCCTCCGGCTGCGGCAAGTCCACGCTGCTGCGCATGGTCGCAGGTCTCGAGACCGTCACCGGCGGCGAGATCGACATCGGCGGCCGCGTCGTCAACCAGATCGAGCCCGCCGATCGCGACATCGCGATGGTGTTCCAGAACTACGCGCTCTACCCGCATATGAGCGTCTTCAACAACATGGCCTACGGCCTGCGCAACCGCGGCATGAAGGAGGCCGAGGTCAAGACCCGCGTCGAGGAAGCCGCGCGCGTGCTCGAGCTCGCGCCGATGCTGGAGCGCAAGCCGCGCCAGCTCTCCGGTGGCCAGCGCCAGCGCGTCGCCATGGGCCGCGCCATCGTGCGCCAGCCGAAAGTGTTTCTGTTCGACGAGCCGCTGTCGAACCTGGACGCAAAGCTGCGCATCGCGATGCGCGTCGAGATCCGCAAATTGCAGCGCCGGCTCAACACGACCTCGATCTACGTCACCCACGACCAGCTCGAGGCGATGACGCTCGCCGATATTCTCGTCGTGATGAACGGCGGCCAGGTCGAGCAGGTCGGCAATCCCCTTGCGATCTACGAGAAGCCGGCGACGACCTTCGTCGCCTCCTTCATCGGGGCACCGCCGATGAACCTGATGTCGACGCGCGCCGATGAGATCAAATCGCAACTCGGCGGCGGCGCGACCGAGGCCGGCATCCTCGGCATCCGCCCGGAAGATTTCGTCATCACCGACCAGACCCCGGCCGGCGGCGTCGCACTGCCGCTGACCGTGGAAGCGATCGAGCGCGTCGGCGCCGAAACTTTCGTCTACGGCACGCGGGCCCAGGACGAGCAGCGCGTCGCCGCCACCCCCGGCGAGCTGCCGCCCGGCGAGGTCATCGTCCGCATTCCCGGAACCGAGGCCCCCGCCATCGGTGAGAGGATCCGCGTCGCCGCGGTACGGCCGAAGCTGCACCTTTTCAGCGGCGACGGGCGGACGCGGATCGAGGCCTGACTGGTTCCGAGGGCCGGCCGATCAGAAACGCGAAAAACAACCCCATGCACAGTAGCCGGGGGTTTGATTTCATTGAGATAAATCGTCGGCCGATTCGTCATGCCCGGGCTTGCCTGAGCATTTGCGTTCCCGGTGACGAATTGGGCGCTTCCGCGCGACCGCGGGCGGGGTCAGGCGCGAAAATGGGCAATCCACAGGCCCCCGCTACGTCCTTGAACCCCCAAGGGGTTATGACCATATTGCTGACCAAGGGGCGCCGCTTCCGGGCCCTGAAATGCCAAAGTCGCTTCGAGAGGACTTTGTAAACTATGTCTCGTGTTCCAACGCTTTCCAGTCCGTTCCTTCTGGGCTTCGACGAGATCGAGCGCGTGCTTGATCGCGTCGTCAAAGGCGCCGACGGCTACCCTCCCTACAATATCGAGAGGTGCGACCGGTCGGACGGCCAGCCCGAGCGGCTGCGGATCACGCTGGCGGTCGCCGGATTCACCCGCGACCAACTCGATGTAACCATTGAGGAAAACCAGCTCGTGATTCGCGGGCGGCAGCAGGACGACAAGACCCGGCAATACATCCATCGCGGCATCGCCGCGCGCCACTTCCAGCGCACCTTCGTGCTGGCGGAGGGGATGCTCGTGCTGGGAGCGGATCTGAAGAACGGGCTGCTGTCGGTCGATCTTGCCCGGCCTGAACCGGAGAGGATCGTTAAGACAATCGCTATCAATGAGCACGAATAATGGAACGAGTAGCGGACTCGACCGCTTAGTTTCTGTGAAGGAGTCGAGACCATGAGTGAAGGTCACGTTGCGTTCGAATACGAAGCCAAGAACGTCTCGCCCGAGACGCTGGCAACTCTCGGCGAAGGTCATATCGCCTATGTGAAGCAGATCCGCTCCGAGGATGTGCCGGGCCTGTTTCCCGAAGCGCCAAAGATCGCGCCGGGCCTCAAGCTCTTCGCGCTCCACGCCGCCGACGGCACGCCGATCATGCTGACCGACAGCCGCGAAGCCGCGGTCGCCAACGCCTGGAGCAACGAGCTGCAAGCCGTGAGCGTGCACTGACGCACGCTTAGCGCGACATCTGCGAATTCAAATGCGCGGGCATGCCTCAAGGCGGCCCGCGCATTTTTTATGGGCCATCCCATGACGCGGCACCAAGCGGACGCCTCGCTTTCTTTGTGCTATGGCCCGATATCCTCCGGCTACTCGATCAGCCGGATCGGGCTATGGAAGCGTGACCAGACCATCATGACCGACGAGCCAATCGCGTACATTGGAGGTGCTCAGGCTCGATTCGTTGAGGTGGTGTTGGCATTTCGCCGTTGGGCTGATCGCTACCCTGTTGACCAGAGATCTGGCGAGTGGGAATGCGACTATGGAGAATGGCCCGCGATCACGACTGCCTTCGCCGCGTTCCTGGATTCGGGCGTTCCGCAGCATTGGAGCGCTCCTATCGTCGAGTTGCTGCTTTACATCCTTGCTCGCGACAATGAGGTGGAGGTACTCAAGCGCGAGTTGATGGCCAAGCCGGCTCATCTGCTGGCTTTGGCGAGGGTAGCCCCGCATTCACCGGAGCGAGATGCCCGGTGGCAACTCGCCGATGCGCTTGGGAGCGACGAATTTGCCGCCGATGAAGTCGAACCGCTGTTGGAGCAATTCTTTCACGACGCGGATGAGTATGTAAGCCGGCGAGCGCTTCTTGCTCTCGCGCGCAGGCGGTCGAAAAGGTCGGAGACGCTGGCGCTTCGCGCGTGGAGCACGGAGTATGAATATCAGCGGATGGCCGCGCTCGACGCACTTTCCGCGGTTAACTCGCCGTTGTTGCCGTCATATCTCGATCTCGCTCAGCGCGATGGGCGGCAGTATCTCGTCAATTTTGCCAATTCGCTCCGCGCGAAGCCGGCTTCAGAAGGTAGCGAGTAGGAGAAGGCGACCACATCGACCAAATGTCGTCTTGCACCGCTCGGGTATTGCCGACGCACCGTCACCCTTGATTACCTGCCTGACCGCCCTGCCAGCCGCGCGCGAATGTCCGGCTTCAGCACCTTGCCCACCTTCGAGCGCGGCAGGTCGTCCCGGACTTCGATCAGCTTCGGTGTCTCACCGTCGCCCGCGCTCCCGCCATTTTTCTTCGCCGACCAGACAGGACACCCGGGGCTCTTTCTCGGCGGTTCGGACGATCCTCCCCTCCGGCGTGAGGCCCGCAACTTCGAGAACAAGCTTGGTCCGGATCGCTTCCTGGAATTTTTCGCGATCCTTGATTGTCATGATGAAGGCACCCGGCCCTCCGATCACGCAGTCCTCGTAGTAGAGATCGAGATTCTCGATATCGGTCGTCAAATAGGACGGCTCCTTCACCATGATCGGCAGGCCGTTGATGATGATGCCTTTCTCAACGGCAGCGTCGCGCGCGCCGGTGACGGGGGCTCCGTCGTTGTTCGGCCCATCGCCGGAAATGTCGATGACGAGCCGCGACCCGCGATAGGGATTCTCTTCGAACAGCTGCACTGCGAAATTGATCGCGCCGGAAATCGAGGTGCTCGAACCTCGGCGAATCGGCGTTTTCATGATCTCGGCGGCCACGGCGTCCGCCGATTCCGGGCCGTCGATCACGCGCCACGGAATGATGATCCTGTCGTCGCCCGACATCGACCACTCGAAATAGGTCAGAGCCACCTTGCTGGCCGGACGGGCCCTTAGCGCCTGAAGAAAGTCTTTCGAGACGATGGCCTGTGCATAGCCCTCGCGCTGAATGGCGAGTTCGTCCAGATCCATCGAATAGGAGACGTCGACGGCGATAACGAGCTCGACATTGACGGACAGTGCGCTGTGCCTGGCGTCGGCTATCCCTGATTTCGGGCTCGGCGCGGCAATGCTGGCAACGTCACCTCCGACGATCGCCCCCGCAACAAGCACCGCCCCGACCGAGACACACCAGCGCATGGCGGCCCTCCCGTCCGTTCAAAAGCATGGTGACACCCAAAACGCGCATCGAAAAGCGGAAACATGCCTTTGCCTGCCCGGACACGGATGAGAGTTCCAGGCCCGCGCGAATGTCCGCGTCAGCGCGTCTCGCGGATATCTTCGAAGCGATGGGCGCTGCAATAAGATGCGCCTCAGTCGCCTGAGCGACCTGCCAGCCGCGCGCGGATGTCCGGCTTCAGCACCTTGCCGACCTTGGAGCGCGGCAGATCGTCCCAGACTTCGATCTGCTTCGGTGTCTTGACGCTGCCGATCCGCTGCTTGACGAAGGCCGCCAGCGCCGTCGCATCGACGCTTTGGCCGGCGCGGGGCTGCACCACGGCGACGATCCGCTCACCCCATTTCTCGTCCGAAAGGCCAATCACGGCGCAATCCTGCACCGCCTCATGCGCCCGCAGCGCGTTCTCGACCTCGATCGAGTAGACGTTGAACCCGCCGGTGATGATCATGTCCTTGGCGCGATCGACGATATAGAGGTAGCCGTCGTCGTCGATGTAGCCGATGTCGCCGGTGTGGTGCCAGCCATGTGCGGAGGCTTCCGCCGTAGCCTCGGGATTTTTGTAATAGCCCTCCATCACCAGCGAACCGCGGACCACGATCTCGCCGCGGGCGCCGGTCGGCAGCAAATTGCCGTCGCCATCCATGATGCCGGCCTGCACCAGCGGGCTGATCCGCCCGGCCGAGGCGAGACGCTCCATCGCGATCGTGCCGTCGGCATTGTAATGCTCGCTAGGTGCCATCATCGAGATCATCATCGGCGCTTCGGTCTGACCGAACAACTGCGCCATCGGCCCGATACGCTGGAGCGCTTCCGCAAGCCGCGCGGCCGAGATCGGCGCCGCGCCGTACCAGAAACATTGCAGAGACCCGAGCCTCGCGGAGTCGAGCTTCGGATGATCGAGCAGCATGTAGATCACGGTCGGCGGCAGGAAGGTGTGCGTGACGTGATAGCGCTCGATCAGATCGAGAAATTCTGCGATGTCGGGGTGATGCATGATCACGATGCGGCCGCCGAGCGCCATGATCGGGAAACACAGCACGCCGGCCGCGTGGGTCAGCGGCGCAAGCGCGAGGTAGATCGGGCGGCCCTTGAAGGGATAGCCCATCAGCGTCAGTGCCGTCATAGCCTCGATGTTGCGGCCCGACAGCATGACCCCCTTCGGCTTGCCGGTGGTGCCGCCGGTGCCCGGGATCATCGCGAGATCGTCGATCGTCTCGCGTTGATAGTGGTCGTCTGCAAGGCCGGCGAGCCAGCTGGCGAACGAGGGCGCGAAGGACAACTCGGCATCGAGGCAGACGACGGCGCGCAGCATTGGCAGCTCTGCACGCACCGCCTCGACCATCGCCGCGAAGCTTGAATGAAACAACAGCAGGCTGCAGTCGAATTGCTCGAGGATGAGCCGATTTTCGGCCGCCTCGTTGCGCGGATTGATCGGGCACCAGACCGCGCCCGCACGGGAAATGCCGAACACGCAGGCAAACGCGACCGGATCGTTGCCGGAGAGGATTGCGACCTTCTCGCCGGCAGCAATGCCCGATCGCGCGAGCCCGCGCGCGACGCGGTAGCTCAGCCGCTGCACCTCGCGATAGCTGAGGTCGCGTCCATCCATGGTGAGGCACGGCGCGTCGGCGCCGAGCGAGGCACCTTTGTCCAGGTAATCGATGAAGCGCATGATCAACACCCGAAGCAGAGCGGGTGACGCGGAGGACCGCGCCACCCGCGATTTACTTAATCGTGCACGGTCAGAACCGGCTTGCTGACGAGCCCGAAGCTGCGCAATTGCCCGAGCAGCTCGTGATGGCCGAACGCCTGGCAGCCGGAGGCGAACCCCACGCGCTTCGGCGGCTGCTGCAGCAGGTGCGCCGCGGCATAGGCCTGCAGCAAGCCGGTCTGCTTGTAGTTGCTGTTGCCGTAGATGATGCAGTGCGCGCGCCCCAACGGGCCGGAGGCATGTACCGAATCCATCGACTTGTTGACGCGCGGGTTCTCGCGCGGCGGCATGGTGTTCATCACACCGGCGGCCGTCTGCGCCAATGCGGCGTAGCGCTCGTCGGGATTCATATCCTTGGTCGCCTCCAGCGCGGCCGCGACGATCTGCGGCACGCCCAGCATCAGCGCGCGATTGAACACGCCGCCCAGCACTTTCACGTTGGCCACGCGCGGATCGCGCTTGAACCACACCGGGTGCGAGGTGCCTCCCCAGGGCAACGCCAGCGCCAGCTCGTGCTGACCGGGGATGGCGAGGTTGTAGAGGCCGGCATCGGGCTGATGCTCGACGTACTTGTTCTGCTCCAGGTAGTAGGCCTTGGCCATCGCGGCGTTGACCAGGATGGTCTGCGTCGATGCGATGGTCGGGCTGCCACCCCAGAACACGGCAATGTCCAGCGTGTCGAGGCCGGGCGTCTCCAGGCACAGCTGCGCGGCGATCTCGCCGGTGGTGTACATCTGCGCGATGCCTGGCGCCAACAGCAGTCCGGCATTGGCGAACTTCGTGCCCCACTCCTGCTCGAGCGTGATCAGCCAGTCCTGCTCACCTGTGGTGTCGGTGTAATGACACTTGGAAGCGAGGCAAGCCTGCACCACTTCGCCGCCGAACTTGGCGAAGGGACCCACGGTGTTGAGCACCACCGAGGCGCCCTTGAACAATTCAGTCAGCGCAGCCACGGTGTGCGGCACCTTGACCACCTCGTAGTCGGCGGTCTCGATGCCCGCTACATTCGACTTCATCGCGGCGTTGAGCTTCTCATTGCTGCGGCCGGCGGCGATGAAGGGGATGTTGTATTCGCGTAAGTATTCACAGACCAGCCGGCCGGTATAGCCGGAAGCGCCATAGACGATGACGGGCTTCTTCTCGCTCATTGCGTTCCTCCGAAATGCTTGTTGTCGGCTTTGTCGTTACATGCCCATGCCGCCATCGACCGGCAGTCCGATGCCGGTGATGAAGCGCGCCTCGTTCGAGCACAGGAACACCGCGGCATCTCCGATGTCCGTGACCTCGGCGAGACGGCCGAGCGGGGTTTGCTCCACCACCGAGCCGACTGCGGCGTTGACGTCAGCCGCGAGCCCGACCTTGACGATGTCGTTGGCGAGCTGCATGCCCATGTCGGTCGGGATCAGGCCCGGATAGATGCAGTTTACGCGCACGCCGAAACCGAGCTTGCCGGCTTCCATCGCTCCGACCCGCGTCATGCGGTCAACCGCGGATTTGGTGCCCGAATAGACCGCGATGCTCGGGAAGGCGATCGTTGCCGCAACCGAGGCGATGTTGACGACGGCGCCGCCCTTGCCGGCCGGCCCGCCCGGGCGCATGGCACGGAAGGCGTGCTTCATGCCGAGCACGGTGCCAACGATATTGACGTCGCACATCCGCCGCGCGTCGTCGGCCTTGACCTCGGAGATCAGCGACGTGATCTCGATGCCGGCATTGTTGATCAGAATGTCGTAGCCGCCGAGGGTTGCGACGGTCTTGGCAACCGCCCGCTCCCATTGAGCGTCGTCGGTGACGTCGAGCTGGACGAAGCCCGTGGCGACGTCTTCCTTCGCGATAGCGGCTGCGCTGGCGCGGCCAGTCTCTTCCAGGATGTCGGCGATCATGATCGAGGCGCCGGCTCGCGCCAACGCTTGCGCGATGGCCGCGCCGATTCCTCTAGCACCGCCGGTGACCAGGGCGTTCCTGCCTGCAAGGCTCTTCCCACTCATGACGCACTCCTCCGTTGCTGGTGATCGATTCGTGCTGCGCCAAGCGGCGCGCACCAGGTCGATGGGCGCAGGCCTTTCGGCGGCACCCAGCGAAGCGTTCCTCCATGGTCGGACGTCTTGACGACTGTCCAAATTCTTGGTGCGAACCTCCGCCAAAATCTTGACACTTGTCAAGAACGAATTTGACAGTTGTCAAAGGAAGTGGTTGTGAGGGGATGGAGCATTCCGCGGTCGACGCGGTATAAGTCCTTGAAAGAACGGGACTGAGGATAAGGACAAGATGGCGCGGCAGGTGACGGGAGCGGCCCGGCGTGTGGCTGATGCGGCCGAGGTGCTGCGCGACGAGAAGTTCAACGCGCGGCGCGTCGAACTTGCCGAGGCCGCGCTCGAAACGCTTGGAGAGCTCGGCTTCGCACGCACCAGCCTGCGCGAAATCGCGCAGAACTCGGCGTTCACGCACGGCGTGTTCCACTATTATTTCAGCGACAAGCTCGACCTGATCTGCTGCTGCGTCCGCCACTACAAGGCGAAGTGCGTGACGCGATATGACGATGTCGTCGCGACAGCAACGAGCCGCGACGAATTGACGGAGGGTTTCCTCGCCAAGCTCGCCGCAACGCTGCAGAACGAAGCCCGCATGCACCGCCTTTGGTACGACCTGCGCTCGCAGGCGATGTTCGAGGCGGCGTTTCGCAAGGATGTACTCGAGATCGACAAGAGCCTGGAAGCGATGATCTGGCGCATCGCCTCCCGCTATGCCGAGCTCGGCGGCAAGCGGCCGGCGTCGTCGCCCGCCGCGCTCTATGCGCTGTTCGACGGTCTATTCCAAAGTGCGCTGCTTAAGCACCTCGCGGGTGACAAGACGGCGATTCCCGAACTGCTCGACGAAGTCCGGCGCCTGCTGCCGACGGTCTGCTGACGCGCACGAGCGGCGCCGGCGAAGGCTCTGCAGCGCACCGCTCTCGACGATGCTTYGCATCGCGGGGGAAGCGCTGCGCTGCGTCCGGGGGACTAGAGCGGAGATGCACGCTCTTTCGAGACGCATCACTTCAAAAAGCCAAGCCCTTCGCGCGCCGTGCCCACGGCCCATTGGTCGCCCGGCGGCAGCGCGAGCACGCTATTGAAATCGGCGCGCGCGTGTTTGGCGTCGGACAGTTTCATATAGAGGATGCCGCGATTGACCAGAGCGACCTGATTGTTGGGATCGAGCCGGATCGCATCGTTGTAGTCGGCRAGCGCGCGGGCGTGCTCACCGATGTCGCGTAGCGTGCTGGCGCGATTGCTGTAGGCCATCGAATTTCCCGGCTGCAGCCGGATGCCCTCGTCGAAATCGGCAATGGCGCGACGATCATCGCCCTTCTTGCGCCAGGCGGTTGCACGAACGAAGTAGGCCTTCTCGAAGGAAGGCGTGATCCTGGTGACGTCATCGAGCTCGTGGATGGCGTTGTCGGTGTCGTCCTTTTTCAGGAGAACGATGGCCCGGCAATAATGACCGCCAGCACTCCCGGGCTCCAGACGGACGGCGGTGTTGCAGTCGTCGAGAGCCTCGTCGATCTCGCCTCTGTCGACATGGACGGTGCTTCGCAGCTCGTAGGGCCATGCGGCGGCGGGATTGCGCCGCATCGCCTCGTTGTAATCGGCGACGGCATGATCGGGGTCGCGCTTCGCCGCATACGCTTCGCCTCTCATGACAAGAGCAAAGTAGGCTTGCTTGGGATTGCGTTCGATGGCCTCGGTAAACGCGCCGATCGCCAGATCGAAGTCGCGCTTGTTGAAATATTCGAGGGCACGGGAGGTGTAGGACGGTCCGTAGCCGGGATCGAGGCGAATGGCCTCGTTGTAATCGGCCAAAGCGTGATCCCGTTCACCCCTCGCCGAATAGGCGCGGCCGCGGCAGTTATAAGCCCGCCCGAAATTCGGATCGATCCGTATCGCGGCGCTGCAGTCCTCGAAGGCGCGATCCTTGTCCCGCTTGAGGTACCAGGCTTCGCCACGCAGCTCGTAGGCAACCGCGTTTGTCGGATCAGCCGCAATGATCTCGGTCTTTTCGGCGATGACGCGGTCGTTGGACGTATCGTCGGCATGAACCGCAACCGTCACGGCAATGGTGACCGCGCAAAACAGACCGAAAATCCGGCCGATCGAACTGCAATTCATGGCTCAAAAAACCCCGCATCGAAGCCGCGCCGGGACGCGCAACCGGACGACGATCGAATCCGGCGGAGAAACATCACAGCGCCCCGGCTGCGAAAATAAGTCGCAGAACGCGGGGCTTCGGTTCGAACGAGTAAGGGCCGCCTCTGCGGTCTCACCAGGCGTAGCGCAGGACGCCCTTGCCGGCGTAGCTGCGATTGTGCCGCTACCAGGTGCTCTAACGCAGCACGACCTCGATCGGCGCCTGGTCGTTCAACCCGAGCGGCGCGGCGGGATCGGGCGGAGTGGCGCCGCAGACCGGGTTGCCGCCGGCCCCAAGCGAACAGGCGCCTGCGTCGCGCGGAATGATCGCGAGCCGGCCGTCGACATAGGTGATGTCGTAGTTCGCGGATGTCGGCCCCGAGGCGGCGATGCTGTAGACCCCGGGATTGCGCGTGCCCTGGGCCGAGCCGCCGTAGACGAGCGTACCGGAGAGCGCGGACAGCCCCTCCCCGTTCACGAAGCCGGAATAGATCGCGCTGCCGCCGGAGAACGGCACGCCGTCGTAATTCTTCGTGACGCCGTTGACTGCAATGGTGAGCGGCGCCTTGTTGACGGTCAGCGAACCGTCGACATAGGTGATCGCATAGTTGGCCGAGGAGAGGCCCGACGCCGTCAGGCTGTAGCGACCGGCATTCACCGCGCCCTGCGCCGTGCCGCCATAAAGAAGCGTGCCCGACAACACGGATGCAGTCTCGCCATTCATGAAGCCGGAATAAGCGGCGCTGCCGCCGGAGAAGGCGAGGCCGTCATAGGTCTTGGACGCGTTGGCGCTGATGGTGAGCGGCGCCCTGTCGATGGTGAGGCCGACCGCGACCGAGCCGACATAGACCGCGCCGCCCGAGCCGGTCGCGTTGAGAACGTCGGGGCCGCTGAGATTGTAGCTGCCCGCGCCCAATGCGGTGGTGACTGCGCTGCCCCAGCCGAGCGTGACGCGATTGGCGTTCACACCGGTCATCGTCAAGCCGCCGAGCGAGGCCAGCGTGCCATAGGTGGTGCTGGCCGAGCCCGCGACGTTGACATAGGCATCGTAGACGGTGTCGCCGAACGCGCGCAGCACCGGCATGCCGTTGTTGGCGCCGCTGACGGACTTGCCCCAGACGGCGGCAAAGTCATAGCCGTTGTTGATAAAGGTGAAGGGATCGCGCAGCTGGGCCGTGGTGAGCATGCCGCCATCGCAGACGTTGCCGATGCCACCGGATCCGCCACAGGCGGCGCTCTGCCCCGATGTGTCCCTGTTCGCATAGCTTTGGATGACTTCGCCGCCATCCCAGTTCATTCCCACGATCGCGCCGACATTGCTGGTTCCCGACACGGTGCCCGCGAAGTAGCTCCGGCTCACATGGCTTTCCTGATTCATCCCCACCAGCCCGCCGACTTCGGAAGTTCCTGAAACCGCTCCCGTGGCGTAGGAATCGAGCACCCAAACGGCTTCATTGCTGTGCCCGACCAGCCCGCCAACCGAACGCGTCCCGGACACGTTGCCGGTCGCGTAAGACTGGCTTACCACGGCGCCGTACCAGCTGCCTCCCACCAGCCCGCCGACCGAATCGACACCGGACACGTTGCCGGTGGCGTAAGATCGCTCCACCCGACTGTACTGTTGGAACCCCACCAGTCCGCCGGCAGATGTGCCTGTGCCGCCAATTGCGCCGGTGCCCGAAACATTACCGGTGGCGTGACTGTCGGTGACGAGACCGATGTTGCTGTATCCCAACAAGCCACCGACATTGATGCCGCCGGATACGGTACCCGTGGCATAAGAGTGGCTCACCGTACCGATGGCATAATCCCCGGGGCCCGGTCCCATCCACGTGCCGATATTGTACGCGATCAGCCCGCCAGCGCCGTCCCAGCTAGCGGAAACGTTGCCGGTCGCATACGAGTTGGAGACGAACGAGGCGACGACGCGCCCTCCCAGCCCGCCGGCGGCGCCATAGCCCGCGATCGTGCCGGTGGCATATGAGTTGCTGATCGTCGTGATATAGGCGTCGCCGACCAGCCCGCCGACCATGGCGCCGCTGCCGGTCACATTGCCGGTGTTGTAAACGTTGCTGATGGTGTTGTAAGCGACGCTGCTCGTGCCGCCGTAGACCCAGAGACCGCTCGACCCGACCAGCCCGCCGACGGCATTGTTGCCCGTCACGCTGCCGCCTTCCAATCCGACATTGCGGATGGTCCCGCCATCGATGTAGCCGAACAGGCCGATGTTATCGCTGGACGGCCGGTTGATGGTCAGGTTGCTGATGCGGTGACCGAGCCCGTCGAAAATGCCGGAAAAATATTTGCTGATATCGCCGATGCCGCCGATCGGTGTGAAGCCGGCGCCACCATTCCAACCCGCCGTCGCGCTGGCATCGATGTTCGCGCCCAGCACATAGTTGCCGGACCGGTTGGTGTTGATGTTCTGCAGGGCATTCACGTCGGTGATCACCGCATAGGTGATGGCGGCATCAGTTCCTTTCTGGGTCTGGAACAAGCTGCCCGCCGCCAGGTTGACCGGCGCGTTGATGGTGTAGCCACCGGTGGCCGTGGTCTGTGCGTATTGCAGGACCAGCCCGTCACTGCTCGTCGTGCCGGTCGACGTCAACGGCGCGTTGATGACGATGTTGTTGTCGGCCCGCAGCGTCAGGATATGCGAGCCCCAGGTGACGGCGGAGTTGACCGTGACGTTGCCTTCATCGGTGCCGCTGCCCGAGGTCGTCACCGTCACGTCGCCGCTCGCAAGTGCCGTCTGCAAGACGCCAGCGTAGTTCGCGTCGATGGTGATGTTGACGGGATCGATCAGCCAATGCCCGCCGAGCGTATCGACCTTCAGATCGGCGGCGAGATTGACCTTGGCGGCGGAGGTTTCAACCGAGCGGGCCCGCAGCGTGCCACCGGCATTGACCTCGCCGTGCCTGGCATCGCCGAGCAGCAGGATGCGGCCGTTCCTGCTGCCGATGCTCGCGGCCTGCACCACGCCGGTGTTGTTGACGACGCCCTTCATGGCGTCGCTCGCGCCCTTGGCGGTGAGGATAGCGAGCCCACCATCGGCGCGGATCAATCCCTTGTTCTCGACCAGGGTCTTGACGGTGGAGGCCTTGACCTCGACCGAGAGCAGGCCGTCGCCATTGAAATCGAGCAGCACGTCGGTGCCGGCGGCGAGCGCCGTGCTGCCGGTGATGCTGCCGGAATTGCTGACGCTCGGCGAGATCAGCGCCACCACCTTGCTGGAGATGCTGCCCTCATTGGTGATCGCGCCGCCGCTGCCGGTGAAGTTGTAGCGACCGGCGAGAAAATCGGCGTTGCTGATGCCGAGCGTGGAGGCGACAAAGCCGCCGGTCTGCACGCTGCCGGTCTTGCCGATGGCGATGCCGTTCGGATTGATCAGGAACACTTGTCCATTGGCGCTGAGGCTGCCGAGGATTCTTGACGGGTCCTGGCCGACGACGCGGTTCAGCGCGACCGAGGATGCGCCGGGCTGATTGAAGGTCACGGAGCTGCCGGCGCCGATCGAAAAACTCTGCCAGTTGGCGATCATCCGGTCGCTCGACTGGTTGATCGTCATGGCGTTGCCGGACTGACTGATCGTGGCCTGTCCCGACACGACCTGGCCGCCGGTCGGCAGCGTCTGCGCCAGCGCCGGCGGCGTCAGCATCGTGGTCGCGGACAGCGCGATTGCGAGTCGCATCCGCGGCAGGGTCGATGTCATCGCGTGCCCCCTCGAAACATCAGAAGCGAATGCCGGCTTGCAGCCAGAACTGATCGTTGGCTTTGACGCCATCGGCATTGGCGCCGGTGATGATGGAACGGCCGGGATTGTCGCCCAGCGTATGGGCCCAGCTCGCCGAGACGTTCAGCCATTCGCGCGTCCAGCGCGCGGCGAGGCCGGCGCTGGCGAGCCCGTAATCGTTGCAGCCGCAGACAGTGACCGGCGCGATGCCGTTCGGCGACACGTTGATCTTGACGTAGCCGCCATCCAGGAAGCTCGCGAGTTGCAGGCTGCCGAAGCGCACAGGCACCGGCGCGTTGTAGCGAAGCTCCAGCGTGCCGAGCACGCCCATATCGCCGCGCGCCTCGCCGACGGGATAGCCGCGCACGCCGAACGGGCCGCCCAGCGCAAAATCTTCCGAGGAATCGAGGTTCTTGTCGGCCCATTGCCCGTAGAGGCGACCGAACAGTGCGAAGTCGCCGGGCAAGGCCTGAAGCCGGGCGACCGCGGCATTGATCCGGTTGAACGGCCCTTGCGTCCGGAGCCCAGCCTGGTCCGCCGCGAGCGCGCTCGCCACGCGCGCGAGATCGAGGTCGCCAAAAGTCCAGCTCACCGACCAGTTGGTGATGCCGCCGCCGAGCAGCGCGTCGCGCCGGTCGCCGTTGAGGCTGAGCGTACCGGAGGTCGACCGCTTGTCCTGAAGCTTTCCGACGATGCTGTCGTCGACCAGCGCCTTCCAGGTCACGGTGCCGCCAAGCTGGAGGTTGAAATCGCGCGAGCGGATCAGGCTGTAGTCGACGCCGCCATTGGCGAAATGGGCAAAACCGGTGAGACCGAGGGCGCTGCCGATGGCGTCGATATTGTGGTAGTCGAGATAGCCGTAGCTCGCATTGGCAATGAAGCCGCTGGCGCCGAGCGGCACGCTCGTCACCAGCGAGCCGTACTCCTGCCCTTGCGATACCGTGCCGGAGAGCCGCGTCAGGTCGCCGTAGCCGGACACGTCGGTGAGCGAGATGAGCCCGTTGCCCTGCGCCTTGCCCACGTTGGAGCTGCCGTAATTATCGGCCCAGATACCGCCCCCGAGAATGGGCGCCTGCGCGACGCCGACGACGAGCTTGCTGGTGTTCGGCGCATCGCCCGGCGCGAGCTTGGCATGCACCGACACGCCCGGCAGGTCGTTCATCCGCAACAGCGCGTCTTCCAGATCCTGCCGCGTCACGCCGTCCGACTTGACGCGGCCCTCGATGATCGCGCGCAACAGGTCCTCACGCACGCGCACGCCCTTGACGCGATCGAGCGTGATGGTCTTGAGCGCGCCCTCGGCGATCTCGATCGTGACGATGCCGTTGGTGATGTCCTGAGGCGGCAGCAGCGCGCGCGCCAGCAACCGGCCGCGCCTCTGGAGCACGGCCGTCACCTGATCGGCCAGCGCATAGAGCCCTTTGATGCCGAGGCGCTTGCCGCGCACCGAGGCAACGAGTTGCTCGCGCTCGGCCTGTGGCAGAAGCTCCACCTTGCCGGTGAAGCGAACGCCCTTCACGATGATGCGCTCGCCCCGGTCGGGGATGGCGGCGGGCGCCTGCTGCGGTCGAATCTCGTCAGGGGACGGCAGCCTTTCCTGCCGCTGCATCTCCTGCTGCCGCTGCATCTCGCGGAGCAGCGATCCGGCATCCTGCGCGACGGCCGGGACTGYGGTACCTGCTATCACTAGCCCCACCACAACAGCCCTGCTCTGCACCGCGCCAACCACTTTCATCCTACGGGCCCGACCTTCGGGCGATAGGTAACGACCTCAGCGAAAGCGCAGGACGGCGCGTCGCGCCACTTGCGTTCCTGGGCGTCTTTAGCGGACTCCGACAAGGCGCAATGTGCCGGACGTCTCAGCTGGGGAAATTTTTCGCGTTACCTTGCCGGCTATTGCGAGATCACAACATCCCGTGCGCATGCCACGAGGATGGCCGGCGTGCATTGGCAATTGCGTGGATCGATTCCGCTTCTCAGCGGGCGACGAGGACAGGCGACGTTACGCCGCGGTCGCGGGCGGCAGCGCCAGCACCGAATAGATCGCCTGGGCGTCGCGCGAGGCGCGGAGCTTCTTGGCGATGTCCTGGTCGCGCAGGAGGCGGGCGATGCGGGCGAGCGCCTTGAGGTGATCGGCGCCGGCGCCTTCGGGCGCGAGCAGCAGGAAGACGAGATCGACCGGCTGGCCGTCCATCGCCTCGAAATCGATTGGGCGATCGAGGCGCGCGAACAGGCCGAAGATCTTTTCCAGCTTGGGCAGCTTGCCGTGCGGAATGGCGACACCGTAGCCGACCGCGGTGGTGCCGAGCTTCTCACGCTGCAGCAGCACCTCGAACACGGAGCGTTCGTTCTGCCCGGTCAGCTCGGCGGCCTTGGCCGCAAGCTCCTGAAGCGCCTGCTTCTTGCTGTTGACCTTCAATGCCGGGAGAATCGCCTCGGGTGCGACCAGATCGGTAATCGGCATGGAAGGTTTCCGAGGTGAATTAAACCGTCAGGTTCCGAATTGGCCAGCTTGGTCAAACCATGCCTGGCCGGCATCAAGAAGGTGAAGCAGGAGGGGGACTTAGCCCCGATCCTGATGTGGGGCGCTTCTACTCCAACGCAATCCCGGTGCCAACTGCTGCGTGCGGCTTTGCCCCGCTCATTGTTAAGGGCTGCGGTTGGTACGGGGGCCGGTTCCAGCCCTCAACCGTCCGGTTTGGCCCCCGGCGGGTCGATCCAGCCGACATTGCCGTCGGCCCGGCGGTAAATGATGTTCACCCGGCCGCTGGAGCCGTGCTGGAATACCAGGCAGGGCGCTCCGCTGAGGTCCAGCTCCATCACCGCCTCGCTCACCGACAGCTGCTTCAGCGAGGTGGTGGCCTCGGCGATGATGACGGGACTGTAGCCGGTGACCTCGTCCTCGTCCTCACCCTCGCCCGGCGCCTCCAGCACGTAGCTCGTGGCGTCCATGGCGGCCAGCGCCGCGGAGGCGACATGGGCCTTGCGGGCCGAGCGGTCCTTGAGCCGGCTCTTGTAGCGCTTGAGCCGCTTCTCGATCATCAGGAGCGCCTGGTCGGCGCTGGCATAGGCATCCGGCGCGTTCGAATCGGCCTCCAGCGTAATTCCCGTATCGAGATGCAGGGCACAGTCGGTGCGGAAGCCGAAGCCATCCTTGCTCAGGGTGATGTGGCCGGAATAGTTCCCGTCGAAATATTTACGCAGGACCTCGTCGGTCCGATCGGTCACGCGGCCGCGCAGGGCGTCGCCGACGCTGACGCTCTTTCCCGAGATTCTGAGGGTCATGTGATGCCTCGCTTGGTTTTAAGTGCCCAGCTTGGATCGGTCTCGATGGGGGATCGAGAGTAGCGCGATTTCGCGCCAGCGCAATCAGGCCGGCTCGGTGTTGCGGGAGCGATCGGGCATTGCGGTGGAGAGGACGTTACCAAGAGCGCTCTGCTTGTCACGGCGGCGTTGCACCGAAGAGGGAATGCGCATGGCTTCGCGGTACTTCGCGACCGTGCGGCGGGCAATATCAATTCCCGAGGCGCGTAAGCGTTCCACGATGGTGTCGTCCGACAGGATCGCCGACGGCGCTTCCGAATCGATCAACTGCTTGATGTGGTGGCGCACGGCCTCGGCGGAATGCGCCTCGCCGCCGTCGGCGGAGGCGATCGAAGCCGTGAAGAAATATTTCAATTCGAATGTGCCGCGATTTGTCGCCATGTACTTGTTGGCGGTGACGCGCGACACCGTGGATTCATGCATCTGGATGGCGTCGGCAACGGCCTTCAGATTCAGCGGCCGCAGATGCGCAACGCCATGGGTGAAGAAGCCGTCCTGCTGGCGCACGATTTCCGTCGCAACTTTCAGGATAGTGCGGGCCCGCTGATCAAGCGCGCGCACCAGCCAGGTCGCGTTCTGGAGCGCGTCGGTGAAATAGGACTTGTCGCCGTCCTTGCCGATCTTCTTCGACAGCTGGGAATAATAGGTCTGGTTGACCAGCACGCGCGGCAAGGTGTCGCTGTTGAGCTCGACATGCCAGCCGCCATCCGGGCCCGGGCGGACATAGACGTCGGGCACCATGGTCTGCAGCCGCGCCGAGCCGAACTTCATGCCGGGCTTGGGATTGAGGCGGCGGATCTCGCCGATCATGTCGGCGATGTCCTCGTCGTCGACGCCGCAGAGCTTGCGCAGCGAAGCGATGTCGCGCTTCGCCAGCAGATCGAGGTGCTCGACGAGGGCCTGCATCGCAGGGTCGTAGCGGTCTAGCTCGCGGAGCTGGATCGCCAGGCATTCGCTCAAATTGCGCGCGCAGACGCCGGGCGGGTCGAATTTTTGCAGCACGGCAAGGACGTCCTCGACGTCGGCTTGCGATGCGCCAAGGCGCTCGGCGGCCTGGCCGAGATCCGGCGGCAGATAGCCGGCCTCGTCGACGAGGTCGATCAGGTACTGGCCGATCATGCGCTGCGCCGGGCCGGTGAAGGCGACCGAGAGCTGCTCGGCAAGATGGTCGCCGAGCGTGATCTCCGCGGCGACAAAGGCTTCGAGATTGTAGTCCTCGTCGCCGGAGGCACCGCCGCCCCATTCGGTATAGGTGGTCGGCGCCGCATCCTGGGCGTCGCGCGCGGCGGCCTCGGCCGGTTCCTCGGAGAAGACGTTGTCCAGGCCCGTATCCAGGGTCTGCTCGATCTCGGCGCGGGTGCCGAGATCCTTGCTCATCCATTCTTCCTGGCCCGGCTCGAACGCCTCGCCCGGACCGCCGCCCGGCTCGTCGTTGTGGCCACCGTCGGAATCGCTGAACTGGCCGGTCTCGGCCGGGGCTTCACCGGCGGGCGGCTCGTCGTTGGCCCGCTCCAGCAGGGGGTTCCGCTCGAGTTCCTCTTCCACGAAGGTCGTGAGATCGAGATTGGACAATTGCAGCAGCTTGATCGCCTGCATCAGCTGCGGCGTCATAACCAGCGACTGCGATTGCCGGAACTCTAATCTCTGCGTGAGCGCCATGAAGCAAGAACCGATCCCAAAAGTTGGTCCGATTTTTGCTTATCTTAGTCTTGGCACGATGTACACGGCTTGACGAACGGGAAAAAAGGGCTAGAGGCGGAATTCCTCGCCAAGGTAAAGCCGGCGAACATCGGGATCGGCGACGATCTCATCCGGGCTACCCTCGGTCAAGATTTCACCGGCATAGACGATGTAGGCGCGATCGGTCAGGCCGAGCGTCTCGCGCACATTGTGGTCGGTGATCAGCACGCCGATGCCGCGGTTGGTGAGATGGCGAACGAGGTCCTGAATGTCGCCGACCGCGATCGGATCGATGCCCGCGAAAGGCTCGTCGAGCAGCATGTAGTTCGGACGCGTCGCCAGCGCGCGCGCGATCTCGACGCGGCGGCGCTCGCCGCCCGACAGCGCGATCGACGGCGATTTCCGCAAGCGCGTGATGTTGAATTCGTCGAGCAGCGAGTCGAGCTGCTGCTCGCGCTTCTTGCGCGAGGGCTCGACCACTTCGAGCACGGCGCGGATGTTCTGCTCGACGGTGAGGCCGCGAAAGATCGAGGCTTCCTGCGGCAGATAGCCGATGCCGAGCCGCGCGCGCTGATACATCGGCAGCTTGGTGACGTCGTGGCCGTCGAGCTCGATCGCGCCGCGATCGGGCTTGATCAGGCCGGTGATCATGTAGAACACGGTGGTCTTGCCGGCGCCGTTCGGGCCGAGCAGGCCGACCGCTTCGCCGCGGCGCACATAGATGCTGACGCCGCGCACCACCTGGCGGCTGCCGAAACTCTTTTCCACGCTATGCACAGCCAGGAAACCCGGCCGCTTCAGAAGCTGCGGTCCGCCGGCGCCGTTAGGCCTGYTGGCGGCTCTGACAGGGTGAACCGCCTGGGCACGCGGCGGTTCGGTCTGGTAGTCGGCTTGGTAGTCGGCCTGGAAATGGTCGGGCGCGCGCATCTGGTCGCGGGCGATCGGCGATGCATCCCGCACCGGGCTGGGCACGAGACCGCCGACGCTGTCACCGAGGGTGGTGATGTCCTGGCGCGCAAATCCTGGCCGGCCGCGCTTGGCGGGGCGCCGACGGAACATGCTGAAGAGATCGACCATCCCGCCTTCTAGCCTTTCACGACAATCCCGCGCGATGATCCGCGCGTGATCCCGCGATCTGCCGCACCGGCCTTGCGATTCGCCAGCACAGCATGAGTGAAGGGATGTCTCATGCCCAGTGAAACACGCCCGAAAAGCGGCGAACCCCGCTTGGAAAGCCCTTCGCGCTAGATACAGCCTCGCCGGGCAAGCTTCAACCTCGGATCGGGAGAATCTGACCCAAGCGCTTGAAGTTACTTCAGGAATTTACTTTTGCTTGCCTGCGCCGGGCAATTGCAGCGGCGGCGCCGCGGCGGGCTTGCCCGGGCTCCCCGATCCGCAATCATTGCTGCCGCCCTGCGGCAGCAATGCCTGCACCCTGCCGCTGTCGGATTCCACCCGCGAGACGCCCGTGGTCATGTCGACCGCCAGACGGTCGCCGCGCAGCACGTTCCTGCACTGCGTGAGGACGACGCCGCCGAGCATGGTGATGAGGTTGGTTTTGGTGTCGAACACGGCGGTCTCGCCTGTTACCACCTGGTCCTTCTGGGTGACGACGACATTGCCGCGCGCTTCCAGCCGCTTGATCGAGGAGCTGCCGCCCGGCCCCGGCTGCGCCGACTGCATCGGCGCACCCTTGGTCCCCTTCGCCGCGGGCTGCGGCGCGGCCGGCTTGTCGCCGCCGCCGGAGTCGTAAAACACCACGAGCGTCTTCGAGGTCATGGTGGTGTCGCCCTGGATGACCTTCACATTGCCGGAGAAGGTCGCCTCCTTCTTCTTGTCGCGCATCTCGAGCGAGGCAGCTTCGATCTGGATCGGCTGGTCGCGGTTTTGCGAAAAGCCCTGCATTGCGTTGGGCACGCCTTGCATCGTGCTCTGCGCGACGGCCGCACCGGTTGCGACCAGCGCGACGGTGACGGCGAGCGCGGCCACACCGAGAATGGCGCACCGCTTGTCTTCGTTGCGCGAAAAGAATCTCACCATGAAAATCACTTTGAATTGGCCGACTTGTTCTGAGGCGTGCGTGTCTTCACCGGCGGCGCGGGCTGCTCGGCCGGCGCAGGCTGGGCAGCGGCGGGGTCATCCAGCTTGTCCAGATGCATCACCACATTGCCCTCGAAGCGGATGACGTCGCCGCCTTCCGTGATCCGCAGCCTGTCGGCGGTCAGCGTTCCGTTGGTCAGCTTGACGTCGACATGCTCATCCGAGGAGACCGTTCCCTTGCCCATGTCGACGAAGGCCGAGTTCAGCCGCGCCTCATAGCCGGACGAGGTGCGCAGGAAGATGTCCTTGTGCAGGTCGAGCTGCTGCTGCTTGTTGTCGAAGCGGCCGGTGCGCGCATCGAGCAGCAAAGTGGATTTGTCTTCCATCAGCACCTTTGCGCGCAAATCGTTGAGATCGACATGATCGGGGTCGGTGATGTCCTGCGTCGCGGTCTTGGCCCAGAGCTCGTAGGGCCGCTGGTCCGGGGTGAAGCCGGACATATGCGGCGTTTCCATCGTGATCTTGGTGCCCGTCACCACGAGATTTCCGGAGTCGAGCTTCACGGGGATCTGGAAGGGATTGAGGAAGGTCGAGACGGCGACGATCGCGGCCATGGACGCAGCCACCGTCACCGGCACCGCGATGCGCAGAATCCGCACCAGGCGGCTGTGGCGCGCCGCGCGGGCAAACTTCGCCGCAAGCGCGGCGTCGTAGGTTGGATTCTGGGCCGAATTCACCTGAGCTCCCGAGGTGTCGCTCGTCTCGTCCGGTTGACGGGCGCACGCCATTGTATCCGGCGCCGCCTGAATATGCAGCCTGCGACAGGCCGCACGAAAGTGTCCGAAACGGGGCGGCAGCCCTAAGCTAACAGCGGCCCGAGGCCTCAGGAATGCGCGAAAATGTCCTCTTCCGCCCAGCCCTGGAGATCGAGCAGGGCGCGGGTCGGCAGGAAGTCGAAACAGGCTTTTGCCAGCGCGGTGCGGCCTTCCCGCACCAGCATGGCGTCGAGCCGCTCGCGCAGGGCATGAAGGTGCAGCACGTCGGAGGCGGCGTAGGCGAGCTGCGGCTCGGTCAGGCTGTCGGAACCCCAGTCGCTGGATTGCTGCTGCTTGGAGAGGTCGACATTGAGCACCTCGCGCACGAGGTCCTTGAGGCCATGCCGGTCGGTGTAGGTGCGGGTCAGGCGGGAGGCAATCTTGGTGCAATAAATCGGGCCGGTCATGACGCCAAACGTCTGGTACAGCACCGCGACGTCGAACCGCGCGAAGTGGAAGATCTTCGTGATCGCAGGATCGGCCAGCAGGGCCTTCAGGTTCGGCGCGTCGGTGTGGCCCTTGGGGATCTGCACCACGTCGGCGCTGCCGTCGCCGGGCGAGAGCTGCACCACGCAGAGCCGGTCGCGGTGCGGGTTCAGCCCCATGGTCTCGGTGTCGATCGCCACCGCTCCGGTGTAGCGGGACAGGTCGGGCAGGTCGCCGCGATGCAGGCGTACGGTCATGGCGTTTCAAAACCTCAATCGAATTGGTCGGTCGGCATCATAAGCTAATCGGATTGCCCGCGATGTAGCCACTGCCGGCCGGCCGCGCAAGCGGCAGCTGTTCCCGCCGGGGCGCGGTCAGATCGCCGCCAGCATGATGCAGATCATCGCCGCCACCGTGGCGCGGCTGGCGCCATCGCGAAAAGTGTAGAGAATCGGATCGTCGGGCATCTCGCGGCGATGCGCCATCATCAGGGCGCGGCCGAACCAGTAGAGCAGCAGCGGGTTGAGCAGCCACAGCATCCAGGGACGGCTGTAGAGCGGCGTCACCGCGGAGGAGGAGACGTAGAGCGAGAACACGGTGACCGCGTTCATGGCACTCGCCGCCGCCATCGCGCCGATGATGTGCAGGTCGGTGATCCTGTAATCGCGGTTGGAGGGATCGGCGAGGCCGGCGCTCTCCCGCATGCTGAGCTCGCTGAAGCGCTTGATCAGCGCCAGCGAGGTAAACACGAACAGCGAGAAGATCAAGAGCCATTCCGACAGCACCACGCCGACACCGACCGCGCCGGCGATGATGCGCAGCGTGTAGAGGCCGGCGAGCGTCACGACGTCGACCAGCATCTTGCGCTTGAGCACGAGCGAATAGGCGATCGTGGTGGCGAGATAGCCACCGAGCACGCCGAGGAACAGGGGCGAGATGCAGAGGCTGGCGGCGACCGCGAGCAGCCAGAGCGCGGGAATCGCAAGCACCGCCGAGGACATCGGCAGTCGACCTGCCGCCAGCGCGCGATGGCGCTTGGTCGGATGCTGCCGGTCGGCTGAGAGATCGAGCAGATCGTTCATCAGATAGGCACCCGACGCGCAGGCCGAGAACGCCAGGAACGCCAGCAACGCGTAGCCGAGCGTCGCAAGATTCATCTGATGCGCCGTGATCGCCGGCACGAATACCAGCGTGTTCTTGGCGTATTGATAGACGCGCAGCGCCTGCGCCCAGGTCTTAAGGCTGGCACGGCTGCTGCCGCGCGTCTCGATGCGCTCCATCGAGGCGCGGTCGAACGGCAGCCGGTCACCCGCCGTGAGATCGGCCGGCGCAACGACGCCATCGAACCCGAGATGTGCGGCAACGCCCGCCGCGTGATGCGCAAACCGGCCGGCCACCAGATAAATCTTGTCGCCCCGCGCCCGCGCCGCCAGGGCCTGGTTCAGCACGTCGGCATCATAGGGCAGATGGGCGTAGTCGAGCTCGGCCTGCGCCAGGATATCGGTGAGCGCCGCCATGCCCGGGCGTCCGCCCGCGCCGAAGCGGGCCAGCATCCGGCCGGGGCTGGAGAACAGCGCTTCCAGCAGCAGTTCGGAACGGAGCAGGGCGCCTTCGAGATCGATGACAAGCGTCCGCGCCGCGGCGGGGACCGCCGACGGTGTGGGGACGCCCGAATCGTAGTGCCAGGCAGGCTGCTCCATCCGAAAACGCTCTATTGGCCGCAACATGACCGGCCCTGAGGCCGGGGAGCAGGGAAATGGACGGCCGAGAGCCTAGGGGGCATTCGCTAAGGGCGACTTAACCGGGGGGAAGGGCGGGCAGCCCCTGGGAGATGCCGGGCCCCAACCATGCACCCTGCTGTTGCATGGATCCCACAACCCGGCGCCAGCTTCATGTTCCGGCAGGGCTTTTGCCGCGCGCCCCGTGAAAATCCTCCCGGCCGACCCCATCTGCGAGTTTTCGCGCGCTTGCCCGCCCCGCCCACAATGAAATCAGGTATCATGACCGAACAGACGCTCGCTGCGCCTATCGACGACCAACAGGAACGCCAGCGCGGCTTTACGCGCTACCAGGCGCTCCTGATCGCACTGCTCGCGTTCACGCAGTTCACGATCATTCTCGATTTCATCATCATGTCGCCGCTCGGCGCCATCCTGATGCCGGCGCTCGACATCACGGCCGGGCAATTCGGCGTCGCGGTGTCGGCCTACGCGTTCAGCGCGGGACTGTCGGGGATCCTGGCCGCGGGCTTTGCCGATCGCTTCGACCGCAAGCGCCTGCTGCTGTTCTTCTATGTCGGCTTCACGCTCGGGACCCTGCTCTGTGCCGCCGCGCAGACCTACCACGTGTTGCTGCTCGGCAGGATCGTGACCGGATTGTTCGGCGGCGTGATCGGCTCGGTCGTGCTGGCCATCATCACCGATTTGTTCGCGCTGCACCTGCGCGGCCGCGTGATGGGCTTCGTCCAGACGGCGTTCGCCGCGAGCCAGGTGCTCGGCATTCCCGCGGGGCTGTTTCTCGCCAATCACTGGAACTGGCATGTCTGCTTCGTTGCGATCGTCGGCTTGTCGATCGTTGCGATCGCAATCATCGCCTTCGCGATGGAGCCGGTCGACGCGCATCTGAAGCTGAAGCAGGACAGAAACCCGTTCCGCCATCTGATCGCGACCGTCGGACAACCGCGCTATACGCTGGCCTTCGCCGTCACGACATTGCTGGCGACGGGCGGCTACATGCTGATGCCGTTCTCCAGCGCCTTCACCGTGCATAATCTCGGCATCGACATCACGCATCTGCCGACGATCTATCTCGTCTCCGGCCTGTTCAGCATCGTCACGGGACCGCTGGTCGGCAAGGCGAGCGATGCGTTCGGCAAGTACCCGACCTTCGTCTTCGGCAGCGTGGTGTCTGTCATCATGGTGCTGATCTACACCCATCTCGGCCACGTCTCGCTCGCGACCGCGATCCTCGTCAACGTGCTGATGTTCGTCGGCATCTTCTCGCGCATGATCCCGTCGCAGGCGCTGATGTCGGCGATCCCCGACCCTAGCCAGCGCGGCTCGTTCAGCGCGGTCAGCGCGTCGCTTCAGCAGCTCTCCGGAGGGCTCGGTTCGGTCCTCGCCGCCGCCATCATCGCGCAACAACCGGATGGTTCGCTGCTCCATTTCGACCGGATCGGCTACGTCGTCGTCGCGTCGGCAATCGYCTCGCTGGTGGCGATGTACTTTGTGCAGAAGGCAGTGGCGGAGCGGACCGGGAGACGGATGGTCTGAGGGCTCGACTTGAAAAGCCCGCTATGCCCGCCCGCCGGCCAGCATTTCAAGCTGGTCGTGCAGCTGCGCAGGAAGATACGGCTTGGGGATGAACCTCGCCCCGAGCGGGATGTCATCCGCTGCCGGGCTGACTTGGCCGGACGTAATGAGGAGCCGCACGGGCGGCCATCGATCTCTGATCACCGCCGCCAGCCGAAGGCCATCCATCGAGCCGGGCATCTGAATGTCTGTGAAGACGACGGTGATCGCCGGTTCCGTCTCCAGCAGATTGACAGCCTCGTCTGCGTCGGCCGCCTCGAAGACATCGAAGCCCATATCCCGCACCATGTCAGCCGCGTTCACGCGGATGAGGAAGTCATCTTCCACGATGAGGATCACGTCCCTATGCTGGCTGAGATTGGACACTTATGCTCCGGCATAACCGAGCATAAGGTTTGAACGGCTTCTTTGTTCCACCGAACGTCTTGCAAAGGATCGCGTTTGTTAGAGTAGGGCGTTAGGGTTCACCATGGCAATTGACATCAAGGCGGACGTGGATGCCGTCCAGCAGATTGGGGCAGTTCCCAAAGTTTTGGATTTGGCCGCACGCATAACGGGCATGGGCTTCGTCGCGATAGCGCGCGTGACTTCAGATCAATGGATTTGCTGCGCCGTTCGGGACAGCATCGCCTTTGGCCTTGAGCCGGGCGGAGAACTGCGTGTCGAGACGACCATCTGCAACGAGATCCGGCAGCACGGCAACACGGTGGTCATCAACGATGTGCAGACGGACAGCGACTTCTGCAATCATCCGACACCGGCCATGTATGGATTTCGCAGCTACATCTCAGCGCCTATCGTTCTGATCGACGGAGCCGTCTGGGGAACGCTGTGCGCCATCGACCCCACGCCTCGACAACTTCGCACACCGGAGATTCTCGACACGTTTCAGCTGTTGGCGGAACTGATCGCTGCGCAGCTCGAACTCAATCAACGTCTGGAGCGGAGCCAGGCCGATCTCGTCGACGAGCGAAAAACGGCAGAGCTTCGCGAGCAGTTCATCGGCGTATTGGGACACGATCTTCGCAATCCCCTCGCGGCCGTCGATGCAGGCATGCGCGTGCTGCTGAAAAACCTCGACACCGGGCGCGCGCCCGAAATCGCGCTTGGCGTTCAAAAGGCCGTCTATCGCATGGCCGGCATCGTCGAAAACGTCATGGACTTCGCGCGAGGCCGACTTGGCGGAGGCCTTACGATCAAGCAAGATGCGACGCTGCCGTTGACGCCGGTGCTGGAGCAAATCATTGCGGAGTTCAGGACGGCTTGGCCGACCGTGACGATCAGTTCATCGGTCCAGATCGAAGAGCCCATCAGCTGCGATCGGAGCAAGATGGGCCAACTTTTCTCGAACCTGCTCGGGAATGCAATTACGTACGGTGACCAGAGTAGGCC